>CALMWN010000129.1 GCA_937873555.1 uncultured Clostridia bacterium | reverse complement strand
ACCTTGTTATTCCAATCCTTTACCCCTGAACGCATGGTCAGAACCAGGTGACCTCCTCCTGCAACATAATCCTCCAGCTTTTCTGCCATTTCAGGCGTCATAAGGAACATCAGCGGCGCAACCAGCAGCTTGTAACATTTAAAGTTATCCTCGGGAGAGACGAAGTCCACCGGTATATTCGCATTGAAGAAAGCCTCATAGTATCCCTGTACATGCCTGACATAGTTAAAATCGGGATGGTGAGGCTGGATCTAGAAAGCCCATTCCTGGTCGTAGCTGAATACAATTCCTGCTTCAGCTCCTGACAGACAGCCCTTGAATTCATCCATCACCGGTGCCAGCCCGGCAGCAGCTTTCTTAATTTCTTCATACCTTCTGCCCGGAATTCCGCTGTGCGGCAGAATACCATGCCAGTATTCCTCTGTTCCGAAGAGACAGGACCTCCACCTGAAGTATACCACGGTATCAGCCCCATGGGCTATTACTTGAAATCATACACTCCAGGCTGAGGCTCCAGCTTTGCCCATGAGAATTCCGCAAGTCTTACAACTTCAAAGCCGGCTTCTCTCATCAGCTTCGCATCATATGGCAAACGCTCGCTCGGCCAGTGTTCAGGATAATAATCAACTCCAAATTTCATACTTTTCCCTCTCTTTATTTTTAGTAATTTGTTATCTCAGTTTTCACAGTATCAATAAGTGAAACATCTTCCTTAAATATTGGTTTGATCCTGAGTTCAAAATGGATGCTGTCCCGTGACAGACGGTACTGTGGCAAAAGCTCAGGTCCGCAGCTGTTTGAGCCTATACCGCTTTGCATGTAATCAATATTTACAACTGTCTCATCCCGCCTTTTCAACTCATATATGTGCTGCGCTTTTGTGAGATCCTCCGGCGTATAATGCGATGCATTGAAGGAAAAATCATCCCTGCCGATAAACAATAATCCCATACCGAGAAGATTGGTTACGGCAGCCCATTCAGTCGCATAATGGCTTCCATTTTCCTGGGGCATGATGTAGTTTTCATGCATGCCATCCACAGTGGAGTCAAATCTGCTCTTCCAGACGGCCCTTCTCTTGTCGATATAACTTTCCTGTGGGCCATAACCAAAGTATTCTACCAGTTCATTCCCCTTTGGCATGGAAAGCTGCAGTCCAAACCTCGGCAGGAACGGAAGATTCTCTTTTATCCTCGCGTCCGTCTTCAGTAAAATATCTCCGCTGCCATAAACAGTCCAGACAGCTGTTGCGTGAATGATAGGCTTTTTAATATATCCCCCGAGAGAAAACTCCGAAGATATGCTAATATGTTTGTCATCCTCACTCACAGTTGATACTGAATAGGTATGGGTGTTCATTCTGTCGTACCCCTCACTTTCCCAGATCAACCTTACTTTGCGGTCATTATCGGTAGGTGCTCTCCATACATTGAACCTGGGCATTGCGTTTATCATCTGCACACCGTTGTACTCCAGTTGAGTAAACGCACCATAATATCGATTAAATACATACTTAAAATCCGAGCCGGTGATAATGATTTCCTTTTCCGTCTTTTCTACTGCAATTGAAGGCATTCCGTCCTTTGTAACAGATACCTTTTCCACCTTGCCAACAGGCAGTTCAAACTGCTCAAACCCCATTTCATATCCCTTTTCCGCCCATTCGGTGTCACCGGCAAGGGTATAGGAAACCTTCAGGAAATACCTGCCATCCGGCTTATTTGGCATGGAGTAAGGCAGAGCAACAATCCTGGACTCATGGGGTGCAACAGCCGGATTGTCCAGTTCACCGGAACCGATTGTCTCTCCATCCTTCTCAAGCTTCCAATGGAGTATAAGGTGATTCAAGCCTATAAAATCATAGAGGTTGGTTACTTTAATTTTACCGGTCTGCAAATCAACAGCCTCAGTCCTTACAGGAGCTATTACATTTTTAAGCTCCATAAGACCCGTATGAGGTGTTCTGTCCGGATATACCAGTCCATCCACGCAAAAGTTGCCATCATTGGGCACATCTCCGAAATCGCCGCCGTAAGCGTAATACTCGGTTCCATCCGGCGTTCTGGTCTTTACCGAATGATCGGTCCATTCCCACACAAAACCGCCTGCAAGCCTTGGATGTTTGTAAAACAGATCCCAGTAATCCTTCAGGTCTCCCGGGCCGTTCCCCATGGCATGACAGTACTCGCAGAGTATCAGCGGGCGGTTTTCATCCTTATCCTTTAGAAAATCATTTGTGATCCAATCGATGGAAGGGTACATCCTGCTGTAAACATCCAGGCAGGAGGTATCTGCTTTTCCGTTTTGAAAGACAGCTGCGCAGTCAGGATGGAAAACACGTTCATAGTGAATAAGCCTGCTGTTGTCCCTGCTCTTCGCCCACTCACCCATTCTCCGGTGGTTATCGCCAAAGCCGGACTCATTACCTAATGACCAGATGACAATACACGCGTGGTTCTTGTCTCTTTCTACCATTTGCTGCATCCTGTCAACAAACGCCTCTTTATACTCCGGATCTTCCGGAAGCATATTTACATCATCAGCAGTGGTTGTACCATGGGACTCCAGATCCGCTTCATCAATTACATAAAATCCCATTTCATCACATAAATCCAAAAATCTTGGGTCATTTGGGTAGTGTGAAGTCCTTACGGCATTCACATTGTGCCTTTTCATAAGGATCAGATCTCTTTTCATATGATACAGCGGTATAGTGTGTCCAAGTTCGGGGTGTGAATCATGACGGTTGACCCCCTTAAATTTGACATCCCGCCCGTTGATATAAATGACCGAATCCTTAATTTCAATCCTCCTGAAACCTGATTTAAAGAGAATGACTTCATCCTGGTGATAAAGGAATAATTTATAAAGGCTGGGTGTTTCAGCTGACCAAAGCTCAGGGCTTGCTACCTTGAATTCGCAGGTACCCTTCCCGGAAATTTCAATGGATTGTTCGCTTATAACCTTATGGTCAGGATCTTCCAGTACAGCCTTTAAGGTTGTTGAAGTACTGCCTGCCATCTCCACCTCACATTTGAGGCTTCCTTCACTGAGGTCCCGGCTCAATTCCGGTTTTACAAATACATCGGAAATATGTACTTTGTTTCTGGAAAGCAAATAGACTTCCCTGAAAATACCCGAAAGCCGCCACATATCCTGATCTTCCAGGTAACTTCCGTCACACCACTTGAGAACCATGACGGCCATCCTGTTTTTGCCTGCTTTCAGATGCCCGGTAATATCAAATTCGGAGGTAGCATGACTTACCTGGCTGTATCCGATATATGCCCCGTTTACCCAAAGATAGAAACACGAATCCACTCCCTCAAAAACAAGGTGAATGTTTTTCCCGCTGAAACTGTCGATATTGAATTCACGGATAAAAAGGCCTGCAGGATTATCGTTTGGGACAAAAGGCGGATCACAGGGATAGGGATAATTCTTGTTTGTGTAATGAGGCTTATCATACCCGTGCATTTGCCAGTTTGAGGGTACCATCAGTTCATCCCATGCACTGAAATCGTAATCCTCTGCATAGAAGCCATCTTCCACCTGGTACACCGTATCATGGTATTTGAACTTCCACACCCCATTCAAGCTCTTATAGAATTTTGAAGTTCCACGAATACCTTTTAAGGCCTTGTCTTCACTTTCATAGGGGATAAAGTAAGCGTGTGGCTTCCTGCAGTTTACATGCAACACGTGAGGATTCTCCCAATACTTCTCTACAAAATTCATTTGATAACCTCCTAAATTTACTGTTCTGCATATATGTTGAATTGATCGTACTTATTTTATAATTGATTATATCGTTTAACCGTATTGATAAAGGCTTCGATATTTTCCCACGGCACTTCCGGTTCCAGCATGTGGGTTGGAGCCAGCAGCAGCCCTCCGCCTTTACCTGCCTCGCGGATCATCCGTTCACAGACTTTTACGACTTCTTCAGGGCTGCCAAAAGGCATGGTGGTCTGCGTGCCGAGAGTTCCCCATAATGAAAGCCGGTTTCCATACTTGTTCTTAATTTCAACCGGGTCCATGCATTCAGGTTGGATAGGGTTAAGAATATCTATTCCTATCTCAATCAAGTCGGGAATAATTTTAATTAAGTTTCCGTCTCCATGATAGAAAATCAGCAGCTCAGGGTTTACACCTTTTGCTGTGGAAATCACTCTGGCAAGGCGGGGCTTGATAAATTCCCTCCATAATTCGGGATTTATCATCATGCTAAGCTGTGTGGATACATCATCTCCAAGTCTCAGTACATCGCAGCCGGCAGCCGCATAACGTTTCGCGGATTCACAGCGTATCGCCGTAATCCTGTCAAGATGTGCATTGGCCAGATCAGGGTTTAAGACCATATCCATCATAAAGTTGTCCATGCCTCTTAAGTACCAGGCTATTTCAAAAATCGTCCATTCCATAGAGGCTACCGCTATCAGGTCACTTTCCTGAATCGCTTTCACTTTTTGCGGAATGATGTCCCATTTATATTCATCCATATTGTCGGGATAGGGATAAGCCATAAACTCTTCAATCTTTTCAAAACGCTCCATCGGATGCGCCATCTTGGTAAAGTGAGCGACAGAACCCTTTCTATGACCTACTCCCCAGTAATTTATACTGATTTCCGATGTGTCATCATAATAGCCGGAAAACGGGTTTCCCTTCCGGATACACTCTACTGAGATATTCCGGGTAGGAAAATTAAAGTATCCGGCATAATCGTCAGTTCCTGTGCGTCTTGTGAATTCCTCCTTAAGAGCCGGACAAAGAGAAAACTCAAAAGGAATGTAACTATCGTTTTGTCTTCTCATTGCACTAAAAAACCTTTGTCTTAATGACATCTCTCTTCCTCCCCTTTCAAGCAAACTAAAAGCCTTACTAGCCTGCATTTATAAGAGTACGTCTGCATTTAACATCTGAAGGATTGATTCCGGTGATTTTCTTAAATATTCTGCAAAAATATCTGTAATTGGTATAGCCGACACGTTCAGAAACTTCATATGCCTTTAAATTTTCGCTCTCTAAAAGCTTTTTGGCATGGTTAATACGGACCCTGGACAAATATTCCACGAAGTTTTCACCTGTTTCATCCTTAAATACCTTGCTGAAATAGTTTTTACTCATGTAAACATACTCGGATATCTCCTGTAACGTGATATCTCTTGTAAAATTACCGGAAATGAAGTCCAGGGCTTTTAATACTGCCGGCGAATACTTCTTCAAGCTCGTAATAAGGCCTGCAATAATATTTTTTAACCAGCTTTCAACTTCATCTATGGTTTCGTTTTTAAACACCTCATGCAGCATGTTTGGATCATCGCTGAAGAAATCTTCAAGCTTGATTTCGTCCCGGTAAATGCGCAAACATATAATCGCCAGATCAATCGCCAGCCTGCACACATCTTCCTTGCACCAATCCCTCCGTGTACCTGTCTTTACAAATATATCTTCAATCTTTTTCAAAACCATCGAAAGATCCCTTATATTCATTGCTTGCTCAAGCTCTCTTATTTCAGTTGAAAGAGAATCTTTCATTCCCGGTAAATCCGTTTTGAATTCCTCATAAAAATATGCTCTTCCCCTACCGCTGTAAAATTTTCCGGATAATGCCTTCTTTGCCTGCTGATACGCATATTTCATACCGCTGTAGTCTGAGACGATATGACTCACACCGATCGATAATGAAATATCTGCATAAATCTTAACCATGTTCTGAATTTTATTCGATATAAAAAGCAACTGTTCATGCAAGCTCTTCTCGCTGGATGACTCTGCATTGATGAACAGTATGATATGTTGAACCTCGTCCATAAAACATATGCCGTGATCAATATGCAAAATCGCTTCATTCACAATACTCAGACAGGTGGTATAAAATATTTGAAGTTCGTCATAAGAATATCTTTCCTTTATCTTTTCATGCTCATCTATCTCAATTGCAAAACAGATGATATTCCTCTCATCAAGTTCAATACCGAGTCTTCTCATTTCCGTATAAATACTGCTTCGTTCAAAGTTTCTTTTTACGAGCTGATTTAAATATTTTTCTTTCAAAAAGGAGAGACTTTCATTTACACTGTACTTCAAGTTTGTTACTTCATTTCTTTCTGCCCTCTCCCTCATCAACCTCTCTTTCACCTCATTAACAGCTGCCAGTATATCCTCACTTTTCATTGTAGGTTTGAAAAGATAATCCATTGCTCCGTATTTCATTGCTTCACGTACCAGGTTATATTCATTGAAACAGCTTAACACCAATACTTTTGTACAGGGATATTTTTGTGACAGAAGCTTAATCAGCTCAATACCATCCATAACAGGCATTTTGATGTCCGTCAAAAGGATATCGGGCTGAATTTTATCAAATAATCGAAGTGCCTCCTTTCCATTGGAAGCATCGCCAATAATTTCAAAGCCATATTCCTCCCAGTTAATACAAGATTTTAAACCGATTCTTACAATAGCTTCATCGTCAACAATCATTACTTTAAGCATATTTCATCACATCACTTTCGCCGCTCATTAATGGTAAATGGAATTCAACCCTGGTTCCTACACCAGGTTCACTTTCAATTTTTAATGCGGATTCCGGACCAAAATTCATTTTGAGCCTCTCATTTACATTTTCAATGCCTAAGCCTGAAAACTTCCTTTCGCTGTCTACTTTTATATCCATTCCGACGCCATCATCCATCACTTGAAATCTCAGTCTCTCGGTGACTTTGGAAAGTGTAATTCTTATGACGCCGGTTCCATTTTTAGGCTCTATGCCATGAAATATCGCATTTTCAACAATAGGTTGGAGTATGAACTTAATTGTCTTAAAATCAAGAAGACTTTCATCCAAATCATACTCTACCGTAAACTTATCACCATAGCGGATTTTCTGAAGGTAAACATAATTTTTTACATGCTCAATTTCCTCACGGATTGAAACATACAATTTTGATTTCTTACCGCTGAACTCAAGCAGTTTTATCAAAACAACAATCATATCGCTTATGTTTTCAGCTTTATGAATGATTGCCATCCATCTGATTGTATTCAATGTGTTGTACAGGAAATGTGGGTTAATTTGCGCCTGAAGCGCTTTTAGTTCCATGTCCCTTTTTTTGTTCTGTTCTTCATATACCTCACTGATCAATTTTTTAATCCGAACAAGCATTTTGTTAAAAGCCGCACTAAGCTGGCCGACCTCATCCCTGGAGTCTGTTGGAAGGGAAACATCCAGATCTCCCTTCTCGACCTGCTTCATAGACTTTGCAAGACGCATCAGCGGCCTTGAAATATACAATGAAAGGAAAACCCCTGTTATTACAATCAGCAGAACTACACAAACTTCAATAATGATAGTAATCCTTTGCACCTTCAAGGATTGATACATCAATGTATCCCAGGAGATAATATTGGCTATCTTCCAGTCGGTATACGGAAGTGTGCTGTAATAAAGCATAAAGCGTTTCCCACTCAGCACAGTACTGATTTTGCCCGATTGTTCTTTGAAAAGGCTAAAAATATGCTCTTCAACACCTTCATGCTCAAGCAATCTCTCCAAGTTATGCGAATAAACAAGATTCCCTGTATTATCAAACACAATAAATGAGCCGTTATGCCCATCCTGGTATACAGAAAATAAATTATCAATGACGCTAGCCTTTATATCTATTACCAGGACACCCAACCTCCTGCGGTTGGAAATATCAACAATATTCCTCAAATAGGAGAATACCGGCTTCTCCCCTTTTTGAGGAAACAAAATATGTGAGGCATATTCTGCATCGTGTATATTCGTAAAAGCACTGTTTCTGCCACTGTCAACGAAATTCCTGTACCACTCCTGTTCCTTCATTAATCCATAAAGCGGAACTATCGTTGATGAGCTGGCATTGATACCGTTTCCAATAATACTGGTCATGGCAATTTTGGGTGATGCCACATTGATGCGCATCAGCTTTTCACTTAAAGCATCCTGGAGGCGGATTTTTACCAGCACATTTTCAGGTTCTGTTGAAAGTAGTTGAAAAATATCCTCATTATATAAAATGGAAAGTGCCAATCTGTTGATTTCATCCAATGATTGGCTGATATCCTGATTAATCTGTTTAAATGTCTGGCTTGAAGATTGCAAAGCATTTTCATCAAGGATTTTGGAAGTAGTCTTAAACCAGATATAGTTTATTGTAATCAAGGGAACCATGGTAACAGTGAGAAAGAAAGTAACCAACTTAATTAATAAGCTTCTATCCCTAAACGGCATCATCCCCATACCCATGACTCCTTCTAAAACCGTTTTGCAGTACATCTTTATTTTAACATAAACCTGCCGCCTCCCAAAATGCCATATGATACTTTTTTATCCTTTCACAGCTCCATCAGTAATTCCTGCTATAAAGTACTTCTGGAATCCGAAAAACGCTATAACCATGGGCAGTATGCTTACAACAGCGCCGGCCATCAGCAGGTGATATGGTGGCAGAGCAGTAATACCAGCCTGTTGAAAGTTTTTGAGTGCTATCGGTATTGTCATCTTGGAAGGAGATTTCAAAAGGATCAGCGGCCAAACATAATTATTCCATGAGGTCATAAAAAATACGATCCCCAGAGTTGCAAAAGCCGGTTTCAGGATCGGCAGTATGATTCTATTAAAAATTCCGAATTCACTGCATCCGTCAATCCTTCCGCTCTCAATCAGCTCGGAACTGATTCCGCTTAAATACTGCCTCATGAAGAACGCACCGAATGCAACCCTCGAAACCTGCGGAATAATCAGTCCAAGGTGTTTGTTTACCAAACCCAGGTTCTTAAAAATTATATACATGGGAATCATTGTAGACTCGAATGGAATTAAAAGACTCCCTATTGTAATTAAAAAAAGTACATTTTTAAGCTTGAAGTTATATTTGGAAAGTGCATACCCACTCATGGCGGATATGTAGATTGTTGTCAGGGTAAAAAACAAAGCAACATAGAAACTGTTCCAGGTTACCCTGGCAAACTGGTACTTCGAGAATATTTCTATAAAATTTGCAGTGGTAAAACCTGTCTCAAAAAGAGGCATCGGATACTTCATAATATCCTCCATGCTCTTAAAGGATGCAATAAACATGAATAAAAAAGGAGCAATGCACACAAAGCTTACAAGAATCAGGATGAAATAAATCCATATATCGCTAAACGGAATCTTTTTATTTTGATATGTTTTAGCAGCTGTAGAAGTGCTGGTTTCAATTTTCATTCAACGTCCCCCCTTAATCCTTCGATGCAGATACCTTTAACTGCATCAGCGCCAGGATCATCATAAAAATAAAGTACGCAAAAGCCACCGCAGAAGCATAACCAAAATTCATTCCCAAAAAGCTTTCGTTATACATGTAGAGCGTAGTTGAAAGTGTTTTATTCCCGGGGTTACCTTCCGTAATGAGCTGAGGCTCAGCAATTAAGGAGAAAGTACCATTGGTCGAAAGTATCGTTGTAAAAACAATAATAGGTTTCATCAAAGGCAGAGTAATTCTTGTAAAGCTTTGCACCTTCGTCGCACCATCAATATAAGCAGCTTCATACAACTCGTCAGAAATGTTCTGAAGCCCCGAAAGCATGATAACCATGTTATATCCCAACCATCTCCATAGAGTCAAACCTGCGATAACCGCCCTCGCTCCAAAAGCGGTGGAGAGGAACTCAACAGGTGCAAGACCCAGTTTAATAAGCGTTGAATTGATAAACCCCTGGTTGCTGAATAACAGTACAAAAACAAAGGATACTGCAACAATGTTTGTAATATTAGGCAAATATATGAATGTCCTGAAGGCTCCTTTTAACTTCATCGTCTTCTGATTTAGAAATACGGCAACAATCAAGGCAGCAATCAACATTTCAGGTACATACATGAAAAATATGACAAAACCGTTGATCAGTGTCTGCCAGAATACTTTGTCGTTAAGGAGGAATATGAAATTCTTAGCCCCCACAAGTTCTTTCTCGCCGAAGCCGGACCATGTTGTAAAGCCGAGATATACCATGTAAAGAAAAGGATATAGCATGAAGGTCAGGAAAAGAATGATAAACGGCGAAGAAAAGAGGTATGGTGCCATTTCCTGGCTTCTTCTCCATAATGGAACTTTTTTCGACATCGTGCTCATGTTAAAACCCCTTAAATACCAGATTTTTCCACCAATCCTCAAGTAGAATATTGACCGGACTATGACATCAGCAGATCCAACCCAATCGGACCTGCTGATGTCTTACATCCAACAGTTTATTTTCTATTTGTTTTTGATCTTATTTCGTCGGCAGCAGCTTTTAATTGTTGTTCGACAGTCTTTGATTTGTCATTGTAGCAC
>CALMWN010000128.1 GCA_937873555.1 uncultured Clostridia bacterium | reverse complement strand
ATACTACCGTCAGCGAAGTAGCTACTCAGGTGGCCTTCATTGATACACTTCTCGGTGAAGTAGCAACGCAGGTGGCAGTCATCGATACTACCGTCAGCGAAGTAGCAACACAGGTTGCCTTTATCGACACACTCCTTGGCGAAGTAGCAACCCAGGTTGCCGTCATCGATACTACCGTCAGCGAAGTAGCCACACAAGTGGCCTTCATTGATACACTCCTTGGCGAAGTAGCAACCCAAGTAGCTGTCATCGATACTACAGTTAGTGAAGTAGCAACCCAGGTAGCCTTTATCGACACACTCCTCGGTGAAGTAGCAACGCAGGTAGCTGTCATCGATACTACCGTTAGTGAAGTGGCGACCCAGGTGGCCTTTATCGACACTCTCCTTGGCGAAGTAGCGACACAAGTGGCATTCATCGACACGCTCCTCGGTGAGGTAGCAACGCAGGTGGCTTTTATCGATACCAATGTGGCAATTATTGAGACCTTGATAGGGGAGAAGTGTCCGAAAGAGTGCAATAACAAGTTTACAGGTCCGTTATACAGATCAGATGCCGCCCTCAGGAGTGTTTTGGTAAAAGTATTTAATAATACTCCTGTAGATCAAACTTATACGGTCAGAATTCTGGATCTGACACAATGTCCTCTTAATCCTGCAGACCGTCCGGTTGTTTATGAAACAAGGACCTTGGATGTACCTTCGAAGTGCAATGTTGATGTAAATATTGGAAAAGAAGGCACTAATGACAGACTCCCATTGAACTATGCGGTTCAGATCATAGGTCAAGGTGCTGCAGTGTTTATAGTTCCAAACAAAAAAAAGGCTCCTGACCTTCCGAATCCGGCGGAACTGGTTCCTGAATTCTACCTCACAAATGATTTGATATGTTTTGATCCATGACGAATTAACTTAATGAAAGCAAGGACGCAATAGTGCGTCCTTGCTTTTAACTCTGCAATATTATAAGTGCTTATAAGGCAATAGCAGCAATAATTTACATAACGAGTATCAATTGGACTTACTTTATCATAGTATAAATTGTGTTTGGTTTTACAGAAAGGGAAAAAAATGCCGTACCTCAGCTTTGTCATGGTTTGCTACAACAATTGGAATTTTACCAGGATTGCGGTGGAGTCATTCTTTGAGTCGTTGAATCCTCTTTATCGGGAAAAGGAAATAGAATTCATCCTCGTCAATAACGGGTCCAGCGATGAGACGGCAGCCGGAATTGAGGAGTACAAACATAAATACAAGGAAACAGCAGAGATAATAACCCTGCAGCTGGAGCAAAACCTGGGATATGTCGTCGGGGTGAATACAGGACTTTCCAAATGCAGGGGTGAAATCATCACAATAATGAATAATGACCTGATTTTCTGCACGGGTTGGTTGGACGGACTGGTTAACCTGCTGGAAAGCGATAAAGCCGTCGGCGCTGCAGTACCGCTTCTGACCAATGGTTCGGGCCGGGAAAACATCATGTTGAAATTTCAATCTCCCGACCTGGAACATGCATTCTACGGGTCCAAATCTACCATGAACTATTTTGCACAAAAGATCATGGAGAAAAACCGTGAAGTCGTTATATATTCCAGTCGTGTCATAGGTGCATGCGTAGCTGTAAAGAGAAAGGTCCTGGATTTGGTCGGGGGATTGGATTTCTGGTTTGGTATCGGCATCTTCGATGATGATGATTTTTCACTTCGTGTGAATATCGCAGGCTACAAAACAGCCATTGTCGGAAGCTCCTTTGTTTATCACGTCGGGAACGCAACTTTTTCACAGGTTAGAAATGTTTCAAATGCCGCAGTGCTATCCAACAAAATAAAGTTCGTCCGTAAATGGAGTTTAAGGTGTGTTGAAAATATAGAGGGGATATATCAGACAAGAGAAGACGTTATCCTTCATACTGCTTATGAAAGGGAAAAACATTTTATGCCTGTTTCTCCGGAACAATTCAAACTGCCGCTGGAAAGGCCCGCAAAAACTGAAGATGTAAGAAAAGTATTGTTGGCTGCAGACTGGACTAATTTCAAGTCCCGGTGGCTGAAAAAGATGGAATTGATTCAATTAAAGCCTGTTCCGGAGGAAATATCCATTTGGTCCCCTGCTGCTTACTTTTCAAGAAAAGATGTCGAGGATCAAATTCAAAAGGTCATGGGGTTTAATGAATCCGGATTCGGCAACTCTGGTACAGTTATAAGATATATTGATAAGGACATACCTGCTGTAGATTTGTTGAGATTTTTAAGCTTGTTTGATACTGTACTGACCGTTGAGGATGACTTCGTCAATCGATATATCACACTTTTGGCGGAACAGATCGGTATAACGGTACAATAACTTTAGAGAGGAATTTTGAATTTATAAATAGTGTAATAAATATATGGGAGCGTACAGGAATGGAGCCATATGAAGTGACTTTTCAAACCAATTGTTATGAAAAGGATTGGGAAATTCTCCTTAAAACAGACAGGTTGAAAAATATGATTAATTACAATTATTATCCGTTTAAGGAGAAAATATTATATATCAATAATGTGAATGATCCGACAGAAGTAAGATATTATGCGGAAAAACTTGTACAGGAAAATATAATAACTGCTTATTTCACTTCTGATGACTATGCTGAGGAGGCACTTAATTTCTTTGATATCAACAGAGAAAGTTTCCATGGAGGACTCTATTATTCAATAGCAGAACTGGTAGGCATATATCTTTGTAAAACTGAGTATTTATTGAGCTATAAAGGGGATGTAATACTGGAAAAACCCTTTGAATGGGTGAGTCAGGCTATTCAAACAATGGAAGGCGATAATAGGATAAAAGTCGCCAATCCCACTTGGAATTGGCGTTATTATGAAGCCCGGCAAGAAGCTTTTGATGAAGATGAAAACTATTTTATCGGATATGGATTTTCTGATCAATGTTTCCTAATATGCACCAAAGATTTTAAAACAAGAATTTACAATGAAGAAAATCCGGCATCCCAAAGATACCCCGCGTATGGCGGTGAGTCCTTTGAAAAGAGAGTGGATGCCTGGATGAGAAATCATAAGCATTATCGAATAACAAGCAAAAACATAAGTTATATTCATAAAAGCTTCTCTTAAACAGTGACAGGCAAGAAAAAATATTATACGGTTCATTTCATATGCTGAAGAATATTAAATACATGCAGATAAGTCCTTTGGGCAAGGTATATGCTTTTATCCATTTGATTCAGGGAGCAAAACTTATGTATGATAATGAAGTCAACCTTAATCCTATTGAAGACCATCAGTTTGATTCAAGAACGGATAGTGCCCTCTTCAGTTTTGATAAGAATAAAGGGCTTGAAATAGTTTTAAGTAACAAAAAAGTATTTGAAAGCAAGCTCAATGAAGCGAAAAGGCATAGAAAGGACAAAAACTATGAAATGGCTTCAAGATGGGCTTTTGAAGCAGGAAGGTTTGCTATACTCAACCACCCGGGCTGCTTTACCTCTCCGGAATTGGAGGAACTGCTGCTGGAATGCGGCAGTCATTTGCCAGGTGTCAGGATTGCTTTAAAGATTCCTGAATCGACAGTAAAACGCAGGGTGTTCCATATAATGAGTGAAGGATATCAAGTAGGCGGACATACAAGAGTTGTCAGGAATTGGATTGAAAAAGATAAGGACTCGATTCATTATTTAATTAATACCTGGCAGATAAAAAGCACTCCAAAATGGTTGATAGATGCAGTCGGAAAAAGCGGTGGAATATGTATCCCCCTGGAAACGGTATCAAAAAGTTTCCTTGCGAGAGCAGCGGCACTGAGAGAAATTGTCCAACAATATGCAGATGTAGTAGTTTGTCACATACACATGTATGATCCTATTCCCATCATGGCCCTTACTTTTTTCGGGGGGCCGTCGGTGATATTTCTTAATCATGCTGACCATTTGTTCTGGATGGGGTCTTCTATTGCAGATATTGTCTTTGATTTAAGGCCGGAAGCGCAAAAGCTCAGTTTAAAACGCAGGAATATAAAAAACAGTTATATATTGCCGCTTCCTTTAAACACCTCTCAGAATACTATAAGCAAGGAGTTGGCAAGGAAAGAGCTGGGTTTGCCGGAAGAGGCACTGGTTTTATTAAGTATCGCCAATGGAGCAAAGTATGATTCTTTTAGCCGGTACCATTTTGTAGATCTTTTAATAAAAATACTGCAAAAGAACTGTAATGCTACGGCCATAATTGTCGGTCCTCCCGATGAAGGCATATGGCACCAGGCATACATCGATTCAAACGGAAGAATCAAAGCCGTAGGTACGCAGAATGAAATTGAAAAGTATTACTGCTGTGCGGATATATACCTGGATTCTTACCCTTTCTGTTCCGTTACCTCTGCCCTTGACGCCGGACTGAGAGGGTTACCGGCAGCAGCGTTAAAAAATTACAACAATGAACTGCTTTCATTCGATGATGTGTCCATGGATGGCTTGGGAATCAAGTTTACCGAAATAGATGCATACATTGATTATATTGGCAGGCTCATGAATGATAAAGACTTTAGAAATGAGGAAGGTAATATCCTTTTAAGTAATATCAAAATGCATCATGTGGATTTATGGAAGAATTATCTGGATAAAGGATATGAACTAATCAAAAATACAAGGCACTTTGTAAGGTTGCCTGACTTAAATGACAAATTTGAGATTGAAGATTTATGTTTGGCATTATTTCTTAAGCAGAACAGGAAGTAGAAAGATGGATTTAAGATTTCTTGATTTTAAGATAATGGGGGATGAAAGAGGCTCACTTGCAGCCCTTGAAGAGTATAGAAATATTCCTTTCAATATAAAAAGGGTTTACTATATGTTCAATACCGTCCCGAATGTACGAAGAGGGTGCCATGCTCATAAGGAGCTTAACCAGGTGCTCGTATGTGTAAAAGGCAGCTGCAGGATTTTGATGGATGACGGTAAAGAAAAAAAGGAGGTCCTGATCGGCTCCCCTGCCCAAGGTCTGTTTGTGGGCAAAATGATCTGGCATGAGATGTATGATTTCTCACCCGATTGTGTTTTGCTGGTCCTTGCAAGCGATTATTACGACGAGACTGATTATATAAGGAGTTACGGCAAATTTACGGAGTATCTGAATAATTGGGGGATGATCCATTGAAGATATGCATTGCAGGTAAAAACAATATTGCGGTAAATTCGCTTGAATATTTAATAAATAACACGGCGGTAAAGGCGGAAGACATCCTTGTTATTCCTAACAGCAGTGATTGGGGAGCCGACACCTGGCAGCGGTCATTGAAAAAAGCAGCAGGAGAGAATAATATCAGAGTCGTGGGACTGGAAGATATATATGTTTTAAATGACCTTCTGTTTATATCGCTGGAGTTTGATAAAATTCTCAAGACGGCAAGGTTCAAAAGCCACAGATTATTCAACATACATTTCTCAAAGCTGCCGGCCTATAAAGGAATGTATACTTCAGCACATCCTCTTTTAAATGGTGAAAAAGAGACCGGTGTGACACTGCACAGGATTGACGATGGTATCGATACCGGAGAGGTAATAGATCAGATAAGCTTTGAGATATTTTTAAACGATACCTGCAGGGATGTTTACCTTAAATATATTGATTATGGCTTTGAGCTTTTTAAAAGGAATATAGATTCACTGATCAGTGATAATGTAAAATCCGTAAGACAATTCAATGTCAATTCGACATACTACTCAAAAAACAGCATCAATTATAACAACCTGGTTATTGATTTTAATAAAACCGCTTTTGAAATACATAACCAGTTGAGGGCTTTTATTTTTGAGGAATACCAGCTGCCGGTCGTTAAGGGTAATCTGATAGTAAAAAGCATTTTGACGGAAAGACTGTCTGAAAAACCATGCAGTTTTGAGGACCGCGGCTGTTTTATAGAGATATCCGGTATCGACCGGTATATTGTTGAGGCATATAAGGTAAGGGGACACATCCGCTGAGCTTGTTGTATTCCTTATGAGGAGGAAATGTTCCCTTTTGATTGGTAAAGACGGGTGATTGTATTGCAAATAACTTTTTTAGAATTGGCTCCGACCTATTTTGAATTGAAAGAAGAGATTGATTTTGCCGTACAAAGAGTACTGAAAAACGGCTGGTATATTTTGGGCAAGGAAGTTAGTGCATTTGAAAAGAGGTTTGCGGACTATGTAGGGGTTAAGCATTGCATCGGTACGGGTAACTGCCTGGACGCACTGCACCTTGTCCTCCGGGCCTGGGACATAGGAAATGGAGACGAGGTTTTGGTCCCTGCAAATACCTATATTGCAACTGCCCTGGCGGTAAGCTACTGCGGTGCTGTACCGGTATTTGTAGAACATGACCCCAATACAAGAAACATTGATCCTGCCCGCATTGAAAATTTAATTACCTCTAAGACAAGGGCCATAATCCCCGTCCACCTTTATGGCATGCCCGCAGACATGGATGAAATTATGAGAATTGCAGGAAAATATAATTTAAAGGTATTGGAGGATGCGGCTCAGGCTCATGGTACGAAATATAAATCAGTGAATGCCGGTGCGCTTGGAGACGCTGCAGGGTGGAGTTTTTATCCGGGCAAAAACTTAGGTGCGTTTGGCGATGCTGGAGCCGTCACAACCAACGATCCGCTTCTAGCTGAGAAAATAAGAGCTTTGCGCAATTATGGCTCTCATAAAAAATACTACAATTCCTATAAAGGCTTTAACAGCCGCCTTGATGAGCTTCAAGCGGCAGTATTGAGCGTGAAGCTCAAATATCTTGACGCCTGGAATAACCGGAGAAAAGAGTTGGCAAAAGCCTACATAGAAGGCTTAAAACTGCTCGCTGAGGGTAATATAGGGGAGAGAAACCCATGGATAAGACTACCGCAGCTTATTGAAGGATATGAATCTAACTGGCATCAGTTTGTTGTTGAATTTTCAGATGGAAAAGAAGAAAGGGATAGAGTTATGGAATTCCTTGAAAGCAACGGTATAGGAACTATGATTCATTATCCTGTTCCACCCTATTGTCAGGAAGCTTATAGAGATTTGAACATTCCAAGGGGGACATATCCCCTCGCAGATAGACTGGCAGACTCCTGTCTGTCATTGCCGATGGGGCCTCATCTGGAAGTTGAACAGGCGATAAATGTGATTTCAGTTTTGAAAGAAGCTTATGAGTGTAAGACAGGTACATCATAGCTCTAATGAACCCGCCCTCCAGCACATGGCATACTATGTCAAGCTTACACCCTGGGGATGCAGAGAAAGTCACTCCAGCACTTGGCATAAATAAAGTGTGATATCCGATATTTGCTCCGATATCTAAAAATGTGCTTCCCACTTTGATAAATGAAGCCATTCTATTTGCCAGTCCTGTTTCCCAACCGCCGCGTAACAATATAGTATTCTCTATCAAGCCCGGTATCTTTAAATTCATTTTAAACTGTCTGTCCCTGGATTTCAATTCAATTGATTTTTCTTCCATAATCCATCTACCCCTTTAAAAATTCGTCTATTTTTCTGCATATATCAACCCAGTAAAAGTTTTCATACATAAAGCTCTGAATGGGCTTGCAGGTATTTCTCAATCTTTCTTCATCGCCGCAGCTGTGGACGAGCAGCTCCGACAGCTGAACAATATTGCCGACCTCAAAGATTTCACCGAACTTTTTATTATCAGTAACGTCCCAAGCCGAAGGAATATCCGAGGATATGATAAAGCAACCGTTCCTTGCAGCTTCAACAAACACCAGACCAAAGCTTTCCATAGGTAGGGATGTCATACAGAAAATTTTTGCCTTTTTATATTCTTCATTCAGTACTTTTTTGTCTGAGATTTCGCCTGTAAAGATTACTTTATCCTTTAAATGCGGGTTTTTATCAAAAAAATCCGTGATATAGGTCTTGAATTCCTCCCTTACAGGCCCGATCAGTTTCAATTTCCAGCCAGGCAAGCTTGGAGAAGCAAGTTTAAAAGCTTCCATAAGAGTTTCATTATCTTTTTGTCTTGTTCCTATTCTGCCTACCGTACATATAATGTTTTCCTTCTCTTCAAATTCTACTTCTTCTCTTTTCACGTGGTCGTAAAAACCGTTGGGTATATATTCAACCGTTATCGGCCAGTTTTCATTAAAGTAATCATATAAATGCTTCGTTTCTATGCTTATCAAGTCACATAGTTTCAGTATATTAATGATAGGCTCGCTCAGGGTTATTTTTTTATCATACACACTGGCATCCAATTTCAAATAGACTTTACCTTTTGGATTCAGGGATTTATAGGTAACTATCAGATTCAAGCTTCTCTTGCAAAGGTGGAAAAGGTGTAAAATATCAATTCTTGCAGCATTTTTGATAAGATATTTTTTTCCGTCCTCCTCGGAATCCCCGGTTATTCTTTCCATAAAGTCAATTTTCAAACCCTTGACTTCATTATTCAGGTATGGATATTCACCGTTTTTATAACACACCATTATGGAATCGTAATTGAAATATTTATGCAGAATATATGCTATCATTCCTACATCTTTAGTTAAATGAAAGTTTTCAGTTTCGGGAAACAGCGTTACAAAAGTTTTCTTTCTGTCGTATGAAACATATTTTGTATTTGCAGGTTCATAAGGATTAACCGAAGCCTTAATGAAATAATGACTTATCTCAAACTGTTTGACCAGGTCCAATCCAGAAAATTTACTCACAGCCTGAATAAATTCCTCATCTTCCTTGTTTTTCCCCAATGTTTTGCCCATGTAATGCATATCTTTATAGCCGGTATCTGTGAACATCCTGTTGATTTCGTTAAATGTGAAGTATCTTAAAAGGGCTCTATCCAGGATGCCTGTGTCTTCGTACGTCCAATTGCCCTTCAATAAATTCCTTATTATGCTGAAATGCATGATGTTGGGAATACGCGCCAGAACCTTTCCGTCAGGCTTAAGGTATTTCTTCATATTCTTCAGGACACCCCAAGGGTCTTTTAAATGCCCGAGGACATCAATAAATATGATATAGTCGAAGTAACCTTCTTCAAAACCCTGGTCCTGCATTTCAATATCCTGTACTTTAACATCTGCAATAGTAGCAGCAAGATCTGCGGCATATTTGTTTAATTCTATTCCATGCAATACAGCTTCCTTATAGATGTTTTTTATATGCAGCAATGTAGCTCCGCAAGCGCAGCCAACGTCAAGCACGGTGAACCTGTCAGACGAAGATTTGTCAATTAACCCGACCAGCTCAGTGTTGAAGGATGTGGGAAGGTAAGGGTGAAATCCCCATTTTTCCATAAATTTATGGAAGTTTGAAGAGAAAACTCCTGAAAATTGTTTTCCCATATCTTTAAAGGAGGTACTGCCGAAGTGATGTATAAACGTATCCTTGCATAAAATCAGATTGTAGCCAGCCTTTTTTATTCTATAAGAATAATCGTCATCTTCAAAATTCCCTGGTGAAAATCTTTCATCCAAAAATCCAATTTTTTTTATGACCTCTTTCTTTATCAACAGGGCGAATCCAATCAACTTCAACCTTTCTTCCCACTTCTTTGGATCAGATATGTTAAAACTCTTAGAGAATTCTATCATTTCATCAGTAGTAGTATAACTAACAGGAATTTCCTGAATATGACAACAATTCGTAACTGGACCTACAGCACCGATATTATCTGAACTGAAAAGGCAGGTATTTAAATTATTCAACCAGTTAGGAGTGACAATGACATCATTGTTTAAAAGGAGTATTGAGTTACCACGGGATATTTCTATGCCCTGGTTGCAGCCTTTTGGGAAACCCATATTTTCATTATTAAATATGGTTCTTATATCACCCTGGGCTTTTAACCATTCCACAGTCCCATCAGTTGAATTATTATCCACAATGACAATCTCGTAACTGCCTGAAGAAGTGAATTTTCTTATGCTGTCGATGCATTTTTGCGTATATTCCAGCTTGTTGTATGTCAATATTACAATACTAGTCTTTCCGAACTCCATAATCATCTACCCTGATAAATCTAGTACCTGCAAATTACATAATGCTTTTATATAATATTTATTCCGCCGTTCTTTTGTTCCTATATCTTTTGAACTTATGGAATATGAAAAGGGTACCCCATATGTACGCGCAAACGGGGACGCTTCTCAAGAACCTGGGAAATAATAACAAAATTAACGATAAAAATGGTATAATGGCAGAAAAAGGGAGGTGCCGTTATGCCAAGAAGAGCAAGAGAGAAGAACGCAGAGAGCATATACCATGTAATGTGCAGGAGTGTATCAGAATACCAGCTGTTTAGGGATGAAGAAGATTTGCAAGGCATCAAAGGGATATAGGGACAACGGCTAAGGAAGCCAAAAAGCTT
>CALMWN010000127.1 GCA_937873555.1 uncultured Clostridia bacterium | reverse complement strand
TATAATAATTGACGGAGGGAATTCCTATTTTCCTGATACCATGAGGCGTACCAAATACCTGGAAGGAAAAGGTCTGCTGTTTATCGGGACAGGTGTTTCGGGTGGAGAAGAGGGCGCGTTGAAGGGACCCAGTATAATGCCTGGAGGGTCTTACACAGCCTGGCCTGAGGTTTCCTCCATATTCCAGAAGATTGCAGCCAAGGTTGCCGACGGATCCCCATGCTGCCAGTGGGTAGGACCAGATGGTGCAGGACACTTTGTAAAAATGGTGCATAACGGTATAGAGTATGGAGATATGCAGCTCATATGTGAAGCTTACTATATAATGAAGTATGCCCTTGGCATGGAAGCTGAAGAAATCCATAAAGTATTTGTTGAATGGGACAAGGGTGAACTGGACAGTTATCTCATTGAAATAACCGCAGAGATTCTGGCAAAGGTTGATAAGGATACCGGTAAACCAATGGTTGACCTGATTACCGATACTGCCGGGCAGAAGGGAACAGGAAAATGGACCAGCCAGGTAGCTTTGGATCTGGGCGTATCGACTCCTACAATCACCGAGGCTGTTTTCGCACGCTGCATTTCTGCAATAAAGGATGAACGTGTAGCTGCCTCAAAAATTCTTACCGGGCCTGAAGGCAGGTACGAAGGTGACAGGAAGGAATTTGTCGAAGCAATCCGCAAGGCTTTATATGCTTCCAAGATTTGTTCCTATGCTCAAGGCTTTGCCATGATGAAGGAAGCTTCAAAGGAGTACGGCTGGAATTTGAAATTCGGAGATATAGCCCTTATGTGGCGTGGAGGATGTATAATACGTGCACAGTTCCTCCAGAGGATCAAGGAGGCTTTCGACAAGCGGCCGGATCTGGCAAACCTGCTTTTGGATCCTTATTTCACCGATGCTGTGCAGAAGGCTCAGAAGGATTGGCGTTTGGTAGTAGCTACTGCAGCTCAGCTTGGCTTGCCTGCTCCGGCATTCAGCTCGGCACTGGCTTACTTTGACAGCTACCGTCATGCATCACTTCCTGCAAACCTTCTCCAGGCTCAGCGTGACTACTTTGGCGCTCATACATACAGCAGGCTTGACCGCCAGGGAACATTCCACACCGAATGGCTGACCCCTGGCAGGGAAGTCACAAGTGATGAGGTGTAAACCCTCGCCCTCCGGCTCCCTCTCCCGCAAGCAGGCGAGGGAGGGCGATATGGCTTACGGGGGATAGGGCTGGAATATTAAAACAAGGC
>CALMWN010000126.1 GCA_937873555.1 uncultured Clostridia bacterium | reverse complement strand
TGCTGCGCTTATAATACCAAAAAGCCTTAGTCTTGCACAGAGTGCGCTGTTTAATGGTGAGATGGATGCGGGGACAATTAAAAGGATCATTGTTGAAGAAATCTCCCGTGAACCCCTTGCCCGTATTGATTATGTTGATGTGGTTGATGCACTTACACTCAAGACTATAGATCGGATTCAAGGATCTGTGCTGGTTGCTGTAGCAGTATATATAGGCAGGACAAGGCTTATAGATAATTTTTCTTTCAAGGAGGATTGCATATGACTTTTACAATGCTAAAGTCCAAAATACACAGAGCTGTGGTTACCGAAGCCAACCTGAACTATGTCGGAAGCATCACTATTGACAAGGATTTGATGGATGCGTCAGGCATAATTGAGTACGAGCAGGTAAATGTAGTTGATATTGACAACGGAAACAGACTTGAAACATATGTAATTGCCGGGCCTCGTGGGAGCGGCGTCATATGCCTTAATGGCGCAGCTGCAAGATTGGTACAGGAGGGAGACAAAGTAATCATAATGGCATATTGCCATGTTGATTCCTCAGCCATACAGGGATATAGTCCGGCCGTTGTATTTGTCAACGAACGAAATAAAATTGTTGAAGTAAAAAGCATTGAAGAGCATGGAAAAATAAGATAGAATTCCTCAAGAAACTATTTTATAGGTGTACCGGTTACCAGTTTAATCAAAAACTCTATGCCTTTATTCGGATTGGGCACTTTAATGTCAATAGTCTGAAGAAGGCTTAAGGTGAAGCCAATAGCCAGCAATACACAAAAAGCTGCAAATTCACCCCACTGCTTCTTTATAAAAAGTCCCGGAGCTTCAACCAGTGCTATACCGATGAAAACTAGAATTAATATTAAAACCTTCATATCGTCTTTTTTCCTTTACTCTTCTTCTGCTTTTTCAGGTTTGGTAGCCATGCCTACCCTGCGAAGTTTTGCTTCTACTTCAACTTTGACCTCTACCTTCTGAAATTCCGTATCCCATCTATTTTTAAGTTCTTTCCATTCCTTAGGAAATTTACGGTGCACTGCCTCACCAATTTTAAAGATATCAACCCCCCATTCCTTTTGTGCCTTAATAAGGGCAGCATTGATTTCATCCTTTATAGCGGCAGCCTGCTTTTTCTCCAGCTCCTTGAAGGTATCAGGCCTGGTTAAATCCACTTCAGACATTTGCTCTCCCAAATTGCCTTCTTCTTTAACCTCAACGTTAATCACCAGCCTGCCGTTTATCATCGCGGGCTCAACCTTTCCGGATGACCGGATGATCTCCAGGCTTACATTCTTAGTTTCATCCCGGGGTGATGGGACTACAATAATACCGCTTTCCACCTTACCCAAAACCCATAGAAGTCCCCGTGTTTCTCTTCCATCGAACCAACCTATAAGC
>CALMWN010000125.1 GCA_937873555.1 uncultured Clostridia bacterium | reverse complement strand
TTATTTTTTTTGTTTAAACTCTAATGAGCCATCGCGGTAGCGATTTCGTTCTTCTCAAAAATCCCCACATAAGGCTGCCCTAGCAATATACTCTCTGCATACACTTATTAGGCTTTGAACGGTTTATTCCTGAAAGTTTTTACCCATTTTTTGAGAAGCGTCCCCAAAAATGAAAAAGGAACAATCAATTGCCTTTCAGGTTTTTAAAAGTTTATAATATAACTGATATGAAACTATTGCAAAGGGGAAAGGATGAAAAGCTGATGGAATTTTTGAGCGGCACGCATGATCTGAGGCTTCCTGAATGGGGTCCTTACACCAAGAAATATATTGGCGTTTCACATATAACAGATAGAGAAAAGGGAATTCGCTTTGACTTAAGCGTGTTCCCTGGATTCTACAGGAAAAAAGTGGATGTGCCCAACGTGATGTGGGAATCAGGCTATCATCCCTGGGAGGCAGCAGCCAATCTGAGTTATTATTGCCACCGTCATGAACTGGAATGGAAGGACAGGGTTTATACCGATATATCCTACTCGGAAATAAATGAAAATGCAAGACTTGTTAGATGTGAGTGTGTAAACAACACCGAAACAAACCAGAATATAGTGCTCCACTGGATGGCATATTTGAATTTCCCGACGCTCCGTTCCAATTCCTCAGACAAGATATACCCCGGAACTGTCGAACTACCTGCAAATACAATATGGATAGACGGATTGGACTATGAAGATATGAGTTATGCCGTTCCGCGTCCTACAGACAACCTGGTACCTGATGGCTTTTTCAGGGGGGAAATAAGAGACAATGGGTTTGTAAATGGAAGCGGGCTTGGAAAGGGTTTTGGAAAGGAGAAGGGAGACAGGGCTGTTTACAAATTCCATATGAGAAAGCCTGTTGAAGATGCCGCTCTCCTACTGCGCTATAGGGTTTCAAATTCCCGGACTGCAGCTTTTTCACTGGATGGGGTGTTTAAAGGGAGGATAGAATTTGATGGTACCGGAGAACTGACAAGCGACAGGCTTCCCATAGGCAGGCTGGAGGAAGGGGAACATAGGCTCCAACTGGTTTCAGTAGGAGAAGAGTCAATAGAGATAGACGGCTTTGCTGTCGGGCCATCTGATGAGGTTGAGAATGTGAAGTTTTACACTTTAAAATGGGATGCGCATCCGGATATATCAGCTGGCCCCGGTGAAAAGAGTGTGATTCTCAAATACAGGGATTCGGACACTTATTATGGTCTTGGATGGGAATTTGACAGTTTCCAGATAAGAGAGTTTCATTGTGATCAGCTTGATACATTCATGCGGTATACAGTACATAATCATACCCGTTCAGTCCTTAAGGGAGAAGGGGATGGACACTTCACCAATGTTTTTATGAGGCCTGTCACCATTGAGCCACATTCCAAAAGAGTAATCTATGGAATTGTGTGCAAAAGCGGATCAATAGATGAGGTTAATGAACAGATCAAAGCTTTTGACAGTGATTACTGTAAGATGAAGGCTGTATACCTCTCCCGGCGTAAAAACGCTGTAAGCTTTTCCACATTCCCTGAAGGACAGGCCTATGCATTCAGCCAGCAGAAAATGGCCGCAACAACACTAACAAATGTAGTGTTCCCGGTATATGCAAAAAGGTCATATATCAGGCACAACACTCCCGGGCGCTGGTGGGATTCACTGTACACATGGGATTCGGGCTTTATCGGACTCGGGTTGCTGGAAGCGGATATCAGCAGGGCTGTCGACTGCCTGAATGCATATATGACCGAACCAGGCGATACCCATGCTGCATTCATTCATCATGGCAGTCCTGTGCCTGTTCAAATCTACCTGTATCATGAATTGTGGAACAGGACCCAGTCCAGAGAACTGCTTGGATACTTCTATCCAAGGCTGCGACAATATTACCGCTTCCTGGCAGGGAAATACGGCTCTTCCACAACAGCACGGCTTAAATCCGGGCTTATTAAAACCTGGGACTATTTCTATAATTCCGGTGGATGGGATGATTATCCTCCTCAGGTTCATGTTCATAAAAACAATCTTGAAAAATATGCGGCACCTGTATCCAATACCTCTCACTGCATAAGAACTGCAAAAATACTTTATATGGCTGCTCAAAAGCTTGGAATTGTAAAGGACATGGAGGAATATAGCCGGGACATCCAATTTTTTGCCGAAGCTGTACAAAAGCATTCCTGGGATGAGGAGGCAGGTTATTTCGGGTATGTTTGCCACGATGATGACGGTAATCCAACGGGTATTCTCCGCCATGAGAGCGGTAAAAACTACAATATGGGCCTGGACGGAGCATACCCGCTGGTGGCGGGAATATGTTCGGATAAACAGGAAAAGATCCTTGTTGACTATCTCACAAATACTGAGAGAATGTGGACGGAGATCGGAATTTCTACAGTGGATAAATCGGCGCCTTACTTTAGAACCGACGGCTATTGGAATGGAGCGGTATGGATGCCGCACCAATGGTTCTTCT
Organism: uncultured Clostridia bacterium; assembly: GCA_937873555.1. Lineage (GTDB taxonomy): Bacteria > Bacillota > Clostridia > Acetivibrionales > CALMWN01 > CALMWN01. The sequence continues at coordinate 8,867 of CALMWN010000125.1, read as the reverse complement.
GGAAAACCATGCTGGACACAGGCCAGCCGGAAATCGCATTCAAGATTGCCAAAACCGGCCTGGATGTATGGAAGAAGGAAGTTGATGATTCATATAACTGCTTTGAACATTTTATTGTTCAATCGGGACGCGGAGCGGGATGGCACCACTTTGGTGGATTGTCGACCCCGGTATTAAGCTGGTTTGGTGCATACTACAAGCCTGGAACCTTTACCTGCGGGTTTGATGTCTGGATTGAAGAACAGCATTTTTCAGAGGACAACAGCATGTTCAGTGCGAACTTCAAACTGAACTGCTGCAGCCGCAGTGCCTGCAGCGTCATTGTATCATTGGACCCGGATTATACCTATAAAGTTTTTCTTGACGGTAGGGAGGCAGGCTTCAGGAAATTCACCGGGGGAGCTTTAAGTATTGATATACCTGGCGGTTTGCCACACGTCAAACTGGATGTAAAAAGGGAAGTATAACTGCTTTTGATTTAAAGGGGGGAATTTAATGAATGCCGAAAGAAAAATCATTCATGTTGCACCAAACTTCCATTATGATGTAGAATACCTGAAAACTTATGAAGTGTACAGAGACATGTGCCTTGACAATATTGTCGAGGCTGTGCGCCTGTTAAAAGAAAACCCCGGGTATACTTTCATGATGGAACAGGTTATATTGTTAAAGGAGTTCTGGGAAAAGTACCCGCAGTTTCGTCAGGACCTGTCGGAGTTCATCAGGCAGGGAAGGTTTGAAATAGCCTGCGGCATGTATTGCATGCCTGATATGAATATTCCTTCGGGGGAGTCATTGATTGAACAGATACGTGAAGGCAAGAAGTGGCTCAAGGAAATGTTTGCTGTCGATGTCAGGGTATGCTGGATAGCAGATTGCTTTGGGCAGCACCCTCAGCTTCCCCAACTTGTGAAAAAATGCGGCTATGATTATTACTTTTTTTCCAGAGGTGCAACAGATAATGAGCAGGGTGATTTTATCTGGAAGGGAATCGATGGGAGCGAGATCATAACCCACAGGGGTCCAAAAGGCTACAGCACCTTGATATTACGCTCCAAAAACGTAATAAATGCTGCAGACCTAACTGTCGCCAGGGCTGATGGTGAACAAGCCGTACTCAATGCAATCCGCCCGGTTGAGTGCCAATCACCTACACCCAATATTTTATGCTGCAATGGTGGCGATTTCATGCGGCCTCAGGGCGGGGTCATCAATATCGTACAGGAGTGGAACAACGAGGATTATGACTGCAGGTTTTCGACGCCATTAAAGTTTTTTGAGGAAGTAAGCAGGTATTCAAACAGGTTACCGGTCATTGAGGATGACTTCAACCCTGTAAATCAGGGAATAAACTCTTCACGAATCAAAATAAAACAAAACAACAGGATGATGGAAAACCTTATAATGACCTGTGAAAGAATGAAATTGCTTTATGGTTTGACAGTAGCTGCAATAGAGAGGCGGCATGAAGGCAGTACCGATTACATGCTGGAAGAGGCTAAAAGGCTGATGCTGTATAACCAGTTCCACGACATAATATCAGGCACAATCGTCGATCAGGCCTATCTTGATACCATGCAAAGATATAAAAACGCCTTAAGGCTCGTAAATTCAAATATAAACAACATGTTTGACATGATTGTGGAGCAGAAAAACGGAGCGGAAAACACTTACATATATGTATTCAATCCCTCGGCATACGGCAGATGTGAGATTGTGGAGACTACGCTTGATATTATTGACACGTCCAAACCTTATATCTCCCTGTACAATGACGCGGGTGAAAAGATAGATGTACAATCAGGCCTGGATACAGACAAAAAAAGGCTTAATATCATATTTAAAGCGGAAGTACCCGCAATGCAGATAAGTTCCTACAGGCTGGAATACCGGGAAAAGTTGCCATCGGACAGCAGTAAAGGTACAGGCCCGCTGAATGAAGCTTATGAATTCTCAAACGGCTTTTATTCTGTGAAAGTCGAGAGCAATGGTATAATATCAAGCCTTAAGAATTCAAAGGGGGAGGAACTGGTGAACGGCTCAAGGCCATATTTCAATGATCTCCTCATGCAGGCGGATTATGGAGACCTCTGGGTTTATAACGAATCGCCGCATAATGGCGCTTATCATGGGAGACCTGTAAAGCAGTCGCCATACCTGGATGGTGAAAACGGGTTTTTAAATGAGCGCTACAGCCGTTCCAGTGCCGCTAATGGCCGGGCGGAGCTTGTAGAAAACGGACCTGCAAGATTTGCTATAAAGGTAGAGGGCGTACTCAAATTCTGGAGGATAGCCTGCAGCTATACACAATATATCTATCTTTACAACCACAGTCCCAGAATCGATTTTAAAACCGACATGCACTGCCAGGGTAAGAACTACAGGATACGTACCTGCTTCCCTACCTCCATCAGAAATGGAAGGATAGAACATGAAATTCCTTTTGGGATGTATGAGAGGAGAGAGGAGGAATACCCGGCGGCGAATTGGATTTCCTGCAGGAATGAAGCAAAGGGGCTTTTGCTGCTGAACCGGGGGCTGCCTGGCAACAATGTACATGACGGCGTAATGATGCTCTCACTTATGAGGTCCACGTCAAACGATTATAAATGTGTATCCGATCTGGCGTTTGAAGAGGGGGAACAGTTTTCCTTCGAGTACTCCATAGTACCCTATGACGGAGATATTAAGGCATCAGTTCCGTGGAGGCATGGCCAGGACATAAACCTGAGGCTTATTGACAGGATATATGGCTCAGTGCCATGTAATTATCATGATAATCTTATTGAACTGGATAACAGCAGCATTATGCTTTCGAGGGTATACCGATGCGATAAGGGTATTGTAATAAGACTGTATGAGGCAAGCGGAGAAGATGGGGTGTGCACTTTAAAACTTAACCGGGGGAGCTTTTTGCAGTATGCAGAAACCGACTGCCTCGAAAACCTTGTAGGATGCAGCATGGAAATCATGGATAATAAGATAAAACTTAAATTCAAACCGTTTGAGATTAAAACTATTATACTTAGCTGATATGCTTTATCCAGATAGTTGGGTAAGCTATTTCACCGTGGGTTTTAACCCACGGTAGCTTTAAATAATAAATTTTAGGTAATATATGGTTATTTAAAGGGTATACCCGCATTTACGGATATACCCTTTGTTTAATTAAGCTGATTATTTTTTATAATCATCAACTGTTTTCTGATAAACTGCAATCGCTTTGTCAATTCCCATGCCCTTAACCTTTTGAACATATTTATCCCAGTTATCCAACGGTTCGGTACCGAGTATGAACTTGGTTATCATTTCATCAACATATGTTTGTACATCGGCCATTACCTGGCGGCGAACCTCGTCATCCTTCTGATCGAAGGAAATATTGGGGAGCACGAATTTTTTTGCTTCAGGTATGTATGGCTCCAGATACTTGCTCTTTATCTCCTTGACAGCAGGATCATCAACCTGATCAGACTGAGCTTTCAACAGCACATAAGTCCCGGTGCTCTGTGTTATGCTGAAGGAACCTCTAACCTGTTTTGAAGATAAACCGTTGGGGTTTTTGAGAACCAGATCGGTATATATCGGCTGTCCATTCTGCATTGTATAATGCTTGCCTTCGATACCGAAGTTCATCAGGAGAGCGCCTTCCTGCCCATAGAAATAGTCAATCCATTTCGTGGTAGCTTCCTGATATTTGTTAGACTTGGTAATCACAGCAGCAATTGTGCTTCTGGTGCTCAGGTCAAGGTTGGCATGCACCTGGTCACCGTAAGGCCCCTTCATAGGAGGTGTGCCGGTTATTTTAAAGCCTGGTATCTGTTTGGGAAGAGTCGAGTTGAAGGCTGAAAAATGGCCTCCAAAGGCCCCCCTGAAGGCTCCTACGACATTCTGACCCATTTTGCCCTGGAATGCCTTTTCATCGTTTGTAGCGATTTCAGAGTCTATCAATCCTTCCTTATACAGCTTTGCTATCCACGCAAGGGCTTCCTTGTATTTGCCCTCTATTGGTCCGTAGTGAACTTTTCCTCCATCCTTCGGCTCGGTATAGAACGTATCAAGCACACCCCATGCGGAAACAAGGCTTCTTGCCATATTTATACCGTTGCCGCTGAAAGGAATTTCATCAGCTTTGCCGTTGCCGTTTGGATCCTTTTCCTTAAATGCTTTAAGGACTGTATACCATTCGTCTGGAGTGACCGGTATCTGCAGGTTCAGCTTCTTGAGCCAGTCTTCCCTTAGACCGAGAGCATTGTTCCCAAGCGGAAGCTCATCAAACATTGGGAAGTAAAATATTTTGCCGTCTTTGCCTGTTATATCCTTTTTAATCTCCGGACGCTTCTGCATCCAGCTTTTAAGGTTGGGTGAGCTTTTTTCGATTAAGTCGTTAAGAGGAATTATAGCACCCATCTGGGCATATTTTATCAGGTCTCCTCTGGGCATATCCATAATTACATCAGGCAGATCTCCCGATGCCATAACCAGGTTATATCGCTCCAGGTAATTTTCAGCCGGAGGGCTATCCCACTGGACATGGATATTGGTTTTCTCTTCGTAAGCCTTGAACACATCCATCTGATCAAGCGGAACTTCATGAGCAGCCTTTCCCTTTAACATCTTCAGAGTTATTTTCTGCGCAGGCTTGCCGCTTTGAGACTGATCACTGCTTTGCGAGCTCTTGGCATCCTGCTTGCTTCCACAGCCTGCGAAAAGCATTGAGACCAAAGCAAATGCAACTAATACAGCCATGGCTCTCTTTAATTTGTTCATATGTTTTCTCCTCCTGTTACTTTTTACTTTTCTATCGTTGAAGGGCTCTAAGATTACCCCTTGATAGCTCCAATCATAACACCTTTGACAAAGTACCTCTGCAGAAACGGATACAGGCAAAGTATAGGTAATGTAGCTACAACCATTGTTGCATACTTGATTGTTTCACCTATCATTTCCTGATCGCTGATGGCACCACCCGACATATCCTGTGTAGAGCTTTGAATGAGTATTTCCCTGAGTATGATCTGCAGAGGGTATTTGCTTCTGTCAGACAAATACAACAAGGCTGAGAACCAGCTGTTCCAGTGGCCTACACCATAAAATAGCACCATTACGGCTATAATGGGAGTGGACAGGGGAAGTACAATTTTGAAAAACACACCCAGGTCGTTGCTTCCGTCAACAAAAGCTGCCTCCTGCAGTTCGGCAGGTATTGTGTTCTGAAAAAAAGTGCGCATGATAATCAAATTCCAGGTACTTACAGCTCCCGGTATCAATAACGCCCAGATACTGTTGAGAAGACCAAGATTCTTAACCAGAAGGTAGGAGGGGATCATTCCTCCACTGAAAAACATTGTAAAAATAAATATGGCCATAAAAAAGTTTCTTCCGCAAAAATCACTCCGTGAAAGAGGGTATGCCCCGGCGGCGGTAAGAAAGACATTAATTGCCGTACCGAGAAGAGTATACATGATTGTGTTGCCATAGCACCTCCATATCTCAGGATGCCCGAAAACCATGTTATAAGCCTTTTGTGTGGGATTAACCGGCCAGAGCAGCACTTTGTTCGTTATTACCGCATTAGGATCACTAAAGGATGAACTGGCTACCAGTATAACGGGATATGCCGCTAAAAGACAGACAATTGCAAGTATTGCTATTATTACAGCTTCAAAAAGCTTTTCTCCAAATGTTTCATTGATACCTTCCACTTCTTTCACCTCCTATTTACCATAAACTGGTCTCGCTTACCTTTCGGCTGATGGTATTAAAGGTAATCAGAGTAACAAAATTGATTACTGAATTAAACAGTCCGATTGCTGTGGAAAAGCTGTATTCCGCTCCCAGAATACCGCGCCTGTATACATATGTGGATATAACATCCGCAGTCTCATATGTAACCGGATTATACATAAGCATAATCTTTTCAAAGCCTACGTTGAAAATTCCTCCCATCCTGAGAATCAACATTATAATGATTGTTGGGATAAGGCAGGGAATGGTTATGTGGACCAAACGCTTCCAACGGCTGGCACCATCTACGACTGCCGCCTCATACAGGGAAGGATCAATTCCGGCAAGAGCCGCCAGGTATATGATTGATCCCCAACCGGCTTCCTGCCATACTCCCGACCATACATAAATGCTTCTGAACCAGCCGGGTTGTGCGAGGAATTGGATGGGCTGGCCGCCCAAGGATTTTATCACCATATTGACAATTCCGCTTCGCGGAGAAAGGAAGGATACCAGCATTCCTACTATAACCACGGTGGAAATGAAGTGCGGCAGATAAACAACTGTTTGGACAGTTCTTTTAAAGACTCTGTTTTTTACCTCGTTTAACATTAGAGCCAGTAAAATAGGTGCAGGAAACCCAACAACTATGTTGTAAATATTTATAGCCAGTGTGTTGCGGATCAATCTAAGAAAATACACCGATTCAAAAAATTGAGTGAAGTACTTGAACCCTACCCATGGGCTTCCCCAAATACCCTGAAAAGGGTTGAAATTTTTGAATGCTATCTGGGCACCGTACATAGGTACATATTGGAATATGACATAATAGATGAAAACAGGTATTATCAAGACATACAGATAGCGGCTCTTATAAATGCTCCGCATAATTTCATTACGCTTTGAGGGGTTTGGTTTTGTCATTCGCTGCATTTCATGAGGGGTTGCAAAACCGTCAGCCATACATTATTATCCTCCCTTACTTTTTTACCTTTCCAGGTAGATCCCTGAAAACCGAATCTACCTGTTTTTCAGAAACAGTTAAAAAATAAAATAAGCTCTGAAAATGCCCTGTAGGGCATTTTGTTCATACATTTACAATCGTAAGGGAAAAACGGCAGGCTGTAAATGGCTGTTTTTTAAAACAACTTGCAATTTATAAACTGATTTGGGCATATAGCCTCAAATACAGTCATTGCAACGATTAGACGTGTTTGTGGATGTGCAATTTTTGCACAATGTATAATTATTGCACCGGGAGGATTAAGACTTATCCATGCCTACTGTACCATGAACTGCAGGTTATCTGGACTGTAAAACATTTTTCTCGTCGAGTAAAACGGAAGTTTGCCCGCCTATGGTGTGATTATGCATATCCCTGTATTTCCCCGGTGTTATATTCTCATACTTTTTAAATGCCCTTATAAGGCTGTGGCTGTCAAGATACCCTGACTCGCTTGCAATGACAGCAATACTTTTACTTGTGCGCTCAAGAAGCTGTTTTGCTTTTTTTATCCGGAGGTTATGCAGATACTCTACAAAGTTATACTGTGTATAAGCTTTGAAATAACGGCTCAGGTAAGCCGGGGTCAGAGAAAACCTGTCTGATAGCAAAACCAGTGACAGATTCTTATCCTTGTAATTTTCGTCAACATACTTCAATATTGCATCCTGGAAGGTGGTGCTCTTACTTTCCCTCGCATTTTGTATGCGTTCACAGATGATCTTGTAAAAGTTTGAGGTTTGCTCATAAACCTCGTTCAGTGATTCGCACTTTAAAAGGTTGGGAAGGGCGTTTCCATAATGCATGATTTCATTGTAATCTATGGGATTCAGTTCGGTCAGTGCTTTCATTGCGGTATTTATTATTTCAAAATATATACACCTGGCAACATTTATACTGATAGGCTTGCTGATAATATTTTCAATTATACTCTTCAGTACCTTGGCTATACCGTCAAAGTCGCCGAGCTTCAGGCACTCAAATATTCTTGTTTCGTTTTGTGCCGAATAGTAATACCTTTCATTATTACTAACCGCAATTTGTTCAAAAATTATAACTGTATTTTTACCCCTGACCATTTTGTAATCAACAGCGGTTACAGCTTCTACATAGGATTTCGGAATATTTTCAAGGGAATTGTATACCTTGCCTATTCCTACTGTCAGGGTGAAATCGAAATGCTCTTTAATGAAATCTCTAGCCATGTTTCCCAATGAAATCATTTCACTCAGGTAATCACGTTCACTACTCTGAAAGTCCACTATCATGGCAACTTTATCATCTGCTGTATCCAGGGCATAACCTTTGCCGACTGATTGACACAATTCTTCTGCCACATTACCTATGGAGAATCTGTAAACGCCCTGTACTGATTCGGGATTCTGTTCTACAAATTCGTCAAAGTCATCTATATTAAAAATTATAACGCCATATGGGCCACCACTGCTTCCGATACCGGCAAAGTCGGCCATACCCTTTGCTGCATCGGGGGTTGCATAGTTTCCTTTTAAAAGCCTCAGCAGAAAGTTAGCCCTTATAACAGGCATTTGCTCATTCAGACGATGTTGAAGAACTTTATTTTTATTAATTACAGCCATAAGGCTGCGGTTTATTATATCCAATTCATTACGGCCGGCCTGTCTGATCTCGGAATCACCTGATGAACTTCTAAGCAGTGTGTCTGCAAGTTTTCTAATGGGGTAGTAATTTCCGTAGGAGAAGTAATAAGCCAGGACAATTCCTATAATAACGGAAAGAAGTAGAATGAAGAAAGCCCATGCCCTCATGCTGTTAACTTTGGACAGGATTTGATCGGACGGCAGTATTGCAATATAACTCCATCCGGTATTTTGTGATTTGACATAGAAAACCGACTGGCTCCGGTCTTGCAGTTTCTTCTTGAAAACCAGCTGGTCACCGGTGGTTAGCAGAGGTATCAATTTATTCTCATCGACATTTACATTCCCGTTAGTTAGTGAGGCTATAACTTTTTTCTTCTCATCAAGGACAAGAATCTTTCCTTTATAGTTGCCTAAGGCGTTGGAAATTATTTTATTTATTGAAGCCGCATCGATGGTGATCATCAGGGTTGCCGTATAATTTGTGACGTTGCTGGGGATAGGCCTTAAATAAGTAA
>CALMWN010000124.1 GCA_937873555.1 uncultured Clostridia bacterium | reverse complement strand
ACTTTCGGAATTTCCTTCCTTGCTGTTCCGAGATCAGCGTCTGCACGTGAGGCAGTGGAAGTCCCAAAATCCATGCTTGCTGCAATGGGTATCCCGGCGGTTCTGTGTGCAGCAGCCGGACTTTTTCCCGTAATTATAATCAGGCTCATTGATTCAGTAAACAATGACATAATGAAAAGTTCAATAATAAACAGCCTTGCCGGATTTTCAAGCTTTGTTTTCTATCCCGTAAGCATCCGGAAATCCGGCATTTCTCCTCTGGTGATACTGCTTCTGGGGGCTGTAATTACATTTGTATGCTATTTCATAATATCGTTTATTGGCAGGAATACCAAATCAAGAGCATATGGAACATGGGACTGCGGTTACATAAGCCTTGATTCCAAAATGCAGTATTCTGCAACCGGATTTTCCAAGCCGATAAGAATCGTTTTCAGAAGCATATTCAAACCACAAAGAGAGCTTCAGGTAGGGGAGGGTGTTTCTCCCTATTTTATAAAGTCTGCAAAGTATAAGGCATCAACTCAATCCATTTTTGAAAAATATCTTTATGAGCCGATAGTCAAGAGAACTCTTAATTTTGCCAGGAGAACACGCTTTCTGGTTCAAACAGGAAGTGTACATACATACCTTATTTATATTTTCGTGGCAATAATCGCAATGTTTGTCTATTATGCCAGGGCGTGAGGTGAAGTAATGCTAAACCGTTATTTGTTCATGATACTCCAGCTGACAATAATTATTTTACTGGCACCGCTGGTTAACGGAATAATCAAAAAAATAAAGGCAACAGCACAGCATAGAAAGGGAGCTCCCGTTTTACAGCTGTATTTCGATATATACAAGCTTTTTAAGAAGGACATGGTAGTTTCCGGGAACTCCTCCTGGATATTCCGGGCAACCCCGTATATATATTTTGCTTCCATAATAACAGCTGCATTGTTGATTCCCGTTATACCGCGGCTGTCTTCCTTCAGCATGGCCGGGGATGCAATACTTGCAATATACCTTTTGGCTCTTGGACGGTTTTTCATAGTACTATCCGGATTGGATACGGGCAGTACCTTCGGTGGTATGGGTTCAAGCCGCGAGATGATGATTTCCACTTTGATAGAACCTTCCATTATCGTTGCAATATTTACGATCGGCTTAAATCCTTCGGTTGCATCTACAAGCTTCAAAGCAATATATTCGGGTTCAATCCAGCTTGGAGCGGGTATAATCCACCCGGTTTACATGCTGCTGCTCGCAGCAATGTTTATCGTACTTATTGCCGAAACCTCACGGATACCTGTGGACGACCCTGCTACACACCTTGAGCTTACTATGGTTCATGAAGCCATGGTATTGGAGTACTCGGGCCGGTACCTCGCAATTATACTGCTGTCTTCATCAATCAAACAGCTTCTGTTTATCACCATGATAGTAAATATATTTCTTCCTTTCGGCAATAATTTCGACTTTGGCGCCGGTTTTGTACTTTCGCTGCTGTTCTACGTTTTAAAAGTAGTGATTGTTACCGTGACTGTTGCATCAATTGAGCTTGGTTCAGTAAAGTTAAGACTGTTCAGTGTGCCAAATCTTGCTGCACTTGCTTTTATATTATCCATGCTTGGCTTCATGTCAGGCTTTGTATTCGGGAGGTAAGCCATGGACAGGTTGATGGATGTGTTAAATCTTCTTTCCATTTTGATTCTGATATCGGCATTTATTCTTGTAGCAAACAAACGGATGAATTCCTATATAAAGACCTTCAGGCTGCAATCAATATTTCTTGCCGTTATTGCGGCAATATTCAGCCTGTATCATATTTTTGAAGAAGGACGCCTGGAAGGCGTAATAGTTATATTTTTTCTGATCGTGAGCCTGAAAGTTGTCTACATACCGAACAAGCTGAAAACTATCACTAAAAAAGTCGACTATAAGGTTGAAAAGGATTTTTTTGTCAATATTCCCATATCTGTAATAATATGCTGCGGCCTTGTGATAATGACCTGGTACGTGATTTCCAGGGTTACTGATATAAATGATGCATACAACAGCAGATTTCTCATTTATTCAATATCTGTAATACTTATCGGTCTGTTTTTCATGATAAGCCGCAAAAAAGCAATAGGGCAGATAATAGGTTTTCTGGTAATTGAAAACGGCATGTTTATGGCAGCAATGCTTACAACCTCCGGAATGCCTATGATTGTTGAGCTGGGTATTTTCTTTGACCTTCTTACCGCTGTTTTGATAATGGGTGTTTTTGTTTTCAGAATCAACGAGAGCTTCGAATCGATTGATATAAACAAGCTGAGGAACTTGAAGGGCTAATGCTTCGCCGTACTTTTGGAGGGAACATATGATACTTTTACTTTTTATAATACCCATATTGACAGCACTCTCAATATGGGTGACACAGAACAGGAAAATAATAAATATTTTGAATATTACAGGGGCATTTCTTCTGTTGGCTGTTTCGCTTTATCTTACAGGAGAAGTGATGAAAAACGGAGTACTGACCACGGGATATCTTTATAACATCTTCTATTTTGATTCTTTCAGCGCAGTAATATTATTTGTTACATCAGTCATAGGCTTTCTGGTGGCACTCTACTCCACAGGCTATATAAATGAAGAATTCAGGAGAAACATTGTAAATATTAATAAAACCAGAGTATATTTCAGCCTGCTTCATGCTTTCATACTCACTATGCTTTTAACCATTACTACACAGAACATGGGACTAATGTGGATATCAATCGAGGCTACCACTCTGGCGTCAGCTTTTCTTGTAGGCTTTTACAATCACAAGAAATCAATCGAAGCTGCCTGGAAATATATAATAATATGTTCAGTCGGTATAGCGTTTGCGCTTTTAGGAATCATACTTCTTTACTACTCCTCGGTGCAATCCATGGGAAAGACGGTGGAAGGGATCAACTGGCAGTTTCTATACGAAAATGCAGCCAGCCTGAAGGGGAGTATATTGAAAATTTCCTTTATGTTCATTCTTGTAGGATTCGGAACAAAGGTGGGTCTTGCCCCGATGCACACCTGGCTGCCTGATGCGCACAGTCAGGCTCCTTCTCCAATCAGTGCGCTGCTATCCGGCGTTCTTCTGAACACAGCAATGTATGGAATAGCAAGAGTCATGGCCATTGTGAACAAAAGCCTGAACAGCAATCTCTTCACTGGAAGGCTCCTTCTCATACTGGGCATAATTTCCATAGGAACTGCTGCGGTATTCATACTGGTGCAGCATGATTTCAAAAGGACACTTGCGTATTCCAGCATCGAGCACATGGGTATAATTGCTTTGGGCTTCGGCCTCCTGACACCTTTAAGTATATTCGGTGCACTGTATCACATCATAAATCACGCTTTTACAAAATCAATGCTCTTCATCGCATCCGGGAATGTTTACCTAAAGTATGAGACAAAAAGGATAAACAAGGTGCATGGCTTGATCTGGAGCATGCCTGTGACAGGAATTGTTTTTCTGATGGGTATATTCGCTATTACAGGAATGCCTCCCTTCAGTGTGTTCAGCAGTGAGTTGAGCATAATAACGGCATCCTTCGGCGAGGGCCATTATGTTATTGCAGCTTTGCTGTTACTCTTTCTTGTACTGATATTTGCAGGCTTTATTACAAGACTTTTGGGGATGTTCTATGGAAAACCCCAGGAAAAGGAAGTAAGGCAGGGTGAATTGAATTATACCGGTCCTGCCGTTTTAATAACACTCCTTGCAATCATAACAGTAACAGGTTTATACCTTCCGGTTCCTTTAAGAACCTTGCTTTCTGCTGCAGGAGAAATTATTTCAGGTGGTGTAAAATAATGATTGAAATATTGGTGGATTCCTTGAAAAAATCCTTTAAAAGATATATCCTTGGCGTAAATTACGTGAATGACAACGAAATATATATAGATGTCCTTCCTGAGAACATAAACGAGATTTGCAGCCATATATATACCAATATCGACTGCTCGCTTGTTTCACTGTTTGCAACCGACGAAAGGGAGCCTGGCGGCATTTTTAATATTTTTTACAGCTTCGCAATCAGGAAGCTTGGTTTTTTTATGGTTATAAAGACAGCATTGAAGCAGGATAATACCAGTATAGATTCCATAACACCCGTGATACCTGCAGCCAACCTGTATGAGCGGGAAATAAAGGATATGTTCGGTATTTCCTTTAAGGGTCATCCGGATAACAGAGAGCTGGTTTTTCATCAAAACTGGCCTGATAATCTGCATCCTTTGAGAAAGGATTTTAATAAGTCAGATAAACCGGAATTCATTGATAAAAAGCCGGAATTCATTGAGATAAACGGAACAGGAGTATTTGAAATTCCGGTAGGACCTGTTCATGCAGGAATCATTGAACCGGGACATTTCAGGTTCAGTGTCGCCGGCGAGCCAATTATTAATCTTGAAGCAAAGCTATATTATGTTCATAAGGGTATGGAGAAGCTCGCCGAAGGACAGCATTTTGAAAAGGTCCTTTTTCTGGCGGAGAGGATATCAGGGGATGAAACCTTTGCAAATTCGCTTGCCTATTGCCAGGCGATAGAAAAGATTGCAGGATTAAAGCAGCTGCCGGAAAGGGCTACGTATACCAGGGCCGTAATTGGGGAGCTTGAAAGGCTTTATAACCATCTAGGGGATATTTCCGGAATATGTGTGGATGTCGCATATGTTTTTGCTGCAGGACAATTTGCAATGATGCGCAGATGGTGTCAGATGCTTAATGAAGAGGTAACCGGGAGCAGGTTTTTAAGAAGCTCGAACAGACCGGGAGGATTAAGAAGGGACTTCATAAGAGGAAAGGAAAGCTCAATCCTCTCAAACCTGCAAAAACTTGAAAAGGAATTCAATGAAACGGTTGAAATAATCAAATCGAACAGTTTGTTCATAGACAGGGTTGAAAATACAGGTGTGGTAAAACGTGAAATCGCTCTGGACTTAAACGCAGTCGGTCCGGCTGGACGTGCGGCAGGCTTGAAGTCGGATATCAGGCTGGATTTTCCCTATGCCGCATATGACAAAATCAGGTTTGAAATACCTGATCACAATAATGGTGATGTAAATTGCAGGTTGAATGTAAAGATAGAGGAAGTAAACGAATCCATAAATATGATACGGCAGGCTATCGGCAAAATGCCGTCAGAAGGCCCTGTAGCTGAGCCGGTTGACAAACTTGAGCCATACAGATATGCTTTCGGTATGAATGAAGCTCCACGTGGTGAGAACTGTCACTGGGTCATGAGTGGAGAGAACAATACCATATACAGATATAAAATCAGGACACCCTCCTTCTGCAACTGGCCGGTATTGTGCCATGCAGTGAAAGGGAATATCGTACCCGATTTTCCTCTAATAAACAAGAGCTTCAACCTTTCATACTCCGGAAACGACCTTTAGGTCTTTATATGAATGATTATACCTAACCGAGGTGTTTATATGTTCAATGTAATAAAAAAATTCCTTCAGCACGGTGTTGTAACCGTAGATTACCCAAATAAGCCTATCCGGACGGAATTTATCACCGGAAGGCCTGAAGCTGACACAACCAAATGCACAATGTGCAAAATGTGCATTGAAAGGTGTCCGTCCAATGCCATAAAGACTGTAGGAAGCAGCAAGAAAAAATCTATACACATTAATATCGACGAATGTATATTCTGCTCTCTTTGTGCCGACATCTGTCCCGAAGGAGCAATAAGAATGACCAATGATTTCGAACTGGCTGTAAAGGACAGGAACGGCTTGAGAGCCGAACCTGCCATAATAGAAGACAGGAACATACCATCCGGGGATTATGAGCTGATTGGCCTTCGTCTTAAGGAAAATATCAACAGGACTTTTGGCAGGAGCCTTCAGATAAGGGAAGTTGATGCCGGGTCATGCAACGGATGCGATAATGAAATCAATGCGTTGAACAGTCCGTACAATGATTTGGAAAGATTCGGGGTTCACTTCGTAGCTTCACCCAGACATGCAGATATGCTGCTTGTTACAGGTCCTGCATCACGCAATATGGAGCTGGCACTTATAAAGACCTATAACGCCACACCTGACCCGAAGCTGGTGGTGGCAGTCGGTGCGTGTGCCTGCAGCGGTGGAATTTTCAAGGATTCCTATGCTACCAGGAACGGAATTGACTGTATTGTGCCTGTGGATGTTTACATACCCGGGTGCCCGCCAAGACCCCAGGCACTGATATATGGAATATTAAAGGCAATTGAGTCGATAAAATAAACTTATTTGTTCTGCAATATTTGAAGATAATAATGTAAATCATATTGAAATGGGGATCCGAATCCCCAAACTTAATGCTTAAGCGAGGTAATTGTCCATGAAAAAGGAATGCCTATTATATGATAGAATTTGCAGCGGGTGCGGCGAGTGCGACATGTGTGACCTGGACCCGTCAAAGAAATGTGAAAACTGTGGAAACTGTATAGATGAATGTACCGATTACAGATCGCTGAATATTGAAGCTTTTGAAAAGATGCTCGAAGACAGGGAAGAATTCGGTAAAAAGGGTTCGAAAAAAACAGATCGTTCTAAAAAATAAAATACAATTAAAATACCAATTGGAATTTTATTGCAAAATGTCGATTTTTAGGTTAAAATTGTATTATGT
>CALMWN010000123.1 GCA_937873555.1 uncultured Clostridia bacterium | reverse complement strand
AGATGTGTATAAGAGACAGATTCGGTACATAATCCAGGTCACATTCAGGGTCGGGAGTCTTGTAATTTATCGTCGCCGGAAGGAAACCCTCCTTAAGTGCCATTGCAGTGATAATCGCTTCAATACCGCCTGCAGCACCCAGAAGGTGTCCGGTCATCGATTTTGTCGAACTCACTGCAAGCTTGTAAGCATGCTCGCCGAATACACTTTTGATGGCAGCCGTTTCAAATTTATCATTATAATCTGTTGATGTTCCGTGGGCATTTATGTATCCTACCTCATCAGGTCTTATTCCTGCATCGTTTACAGCAGCTTTCATACACCTTGCGCCGCCTTCTCCTCCTTCAGCAGGAGCAGTTATGTGGTAAGCATCACAGGTACAGCCGTAACCGGATATTTCCGCTATTATATTCGCACCTCTGCCCAGAGCATGCTCCAAATCTTCAATAATGAGCACTCCGGCACCTTCGCCCATTACGAACCCGTTCCTGTCCGCATCAAATGGACGGGATGCTGCAGTCGGATCTTCAGTTGTCGACATTGCTCCCATTGAACAGAATCCTGCAAAGGACAGCGGAGTTATTGACGCCTCTGCTCCGCCCGTAATCATTATGTCTGCATCTCCACGCTGAATAACCTTGAACGCATCGCCTATGGCATTGGTTCCTGTGGCGCATGCTGTTACAACACACTCATTGAAGCCTTTTGCCCCGTATTGGATTGCTATTCTTCCGGAGGCCATGTTGGCTATCATCATAGGGATGAAAAATGGGCTTACTCTTCCCGGTCCTTTTGTCATTATAACCTCGTGCTGGTTCTCAAGTGTTTCTATTCCCCCAATACCAGAGCCGACTATAACTCCCATTCTTTCCTTGTTGACTTTTCCAAGATCCAGGCCTGAGCTGTCCATTGCCATTTTTGCCGCTGCCATGGCGTATTGATTGAAGAGGTCCATCCTTTTTGCTTCTTTTTTATCCATGTATACGGTCGGGTCGAAATCTTTTATCTCGGCAGCGACTTTTGTTGACATATTTGAAACATCTATTCTGGAAACAGTACTTATCCCGCATTTTCCACCTTTTATGGAGTTCCAGAACTGGTCCACACCCATTCCCAGCGATGATACAACTCCCATTCCGGTTATAACTACTCTTTTTTTCATAATTCAACCTCCCGTTTATATTGTGCGCAGAATACAATTTATTGTTAAGTATATCTATAATCAAGGTGAATTCCCAAATTTACACAAAACATTTTAAAAAAAGTCCCTTTTTGGGGGACTTTTTTTATGTGTTATTCTTAATGTAATCTACAGCATCACCTACCGTAGTGATTTTCTCAGCCTCACTGTCAGGAATTTCTATATCGAATTCCTCTTCCAGAGCCATTATCAATTCAACTATATCAAGTGAGTCTGCTCCCAAATCGTCTATGAAGGAAGATTCCATCTGTATATCGTCTTCTTCAACACCCAATTGTTCAACAATTATCTTTTTAACTTTTTCAAATACCATATATTCACCTCCTTCCAAAGGGGGTTATTTCTTAAATATGAATCCGCTGTAAA
The DNA here is from genome assembly GCA_937873555.1 of uncultured Clostridia bacterium. Classification (GTDB taxonomy): domain Bacteria; phylum Bacillota; class Clostridia; order Acetivibrionales; family CALMWN01; genus CALMWN01. The sequence goes on along the minus strand of CALMWN010000123.1, from coordinate 1,362 downwards.
AGTATAGTAAACTTTTACAGTAAGATAATATTACATAACCAATCCGCCGTCAATATCTATTACCTGACCAGTTACATAATTTGAGTCATCCGATGAAAGAAAAGCAACAACATTAGCCACATCTTCAGGTGTCCCGAACCTGCCCAGCGGTATATTGTTAAGATAATTTTTCTTTACATCCTCAGGTAATACATCTGTCATTTTGCTCTGAATCAATCCCGGAGCTACAGCATTACAAGTTATGCCTCTTGGAGCAAATTCCTTGGCCGTGGTTTTGGTCAACCCTATCAGGCCGGCTTTTGAAGCTGAATAATTTGCCTGCCCGGGATTGCCGTACCTTCCGGCAACGGAAGCTATATTGACTATTTTGCCGCTTCTTTGCTTGATCATAACCTTAGCAGCAGCCTTCGTACAAATAAAAGCTCCCTTCAGGTTGATATCAAGCACTGCATCCCAGTCTTCCTCAGACATGAGAGCCATCGGTTTATCCTTTGTTATGCCTGCATTGTTTACAAGTATATCCAAACTGCCGAATTTATCAACTGCAGTTTTGACCATTTCCTTTACATCCTCGGTATTCCTCACATCGCCTTTTGTAACCGCAACATTAAATCCGGCTGCCTTAAATTCCTCAGCTGTAGCATCGACTGCATCTGAAGAAACAATATCATTTAAAACAATATTCGCACCCATTTGTGCAAGTTTTAATGCGATTGCTTTGCCCAAGCCCCTCCCAGAGCCTGTTACAACTGCAGTTTTCCCCTTTAGTTGCATTGTATGCATACCTCCTTTTGAAAATTGTTTTTCTTAAAGCCTTTAAAATCCTTCAGAACAGCAGTATTAAAATTATTTAAGCGCCTAATTCCGAAAGAGCCTTGTTCAGTGAATCCAGGTCTTCAATGTTCAAAGTCCTGGCCTCCTTGTCAATCTTCTTTACAAAGCCGCTCAAAACTTTTCCGGGGCCGATTTCCACGAAGGTATCGACACCTTCTTCAAGCATCTTCCTGACACATTCTTCCCATCTGACCGGATTGCTTACCTGTTTTATGAGAAGTTCCTTTACCTTTGATTTGTCTTTTATGTACTCTGCTGTTACATTTGTTACAACAGGTATTTTTATATCGCTCAAATTTATTTTTTCAAGTTCTGCGGATAATTTTTCCCCTGCCGGCTTGAGCAGTGAACAATGGAACGGTGCACTCACAGGAAGCAGCATTGAACGTTTTGCTCCACTTTCCTTCGCCAGTTCAACAACCTTTTCCACTGCTTTTACCTCTCCTGCAACAACTATCTGACCCGGGCAGTTGAAGTTTGCAGGCTCAACAACGCCTGCCGCAGAAGCAGCCTTGCAGCAATCTATGA
>CALMWN010000122.1 GCA_937873555.1 uncultured Clostridia bacterium | reverse complement strand
CGGCAGCGTCAGATGTGTATAAGAGACAGATGGAAATAATAAGGGATTTGAGACTAGGAGTTTTTGACGTGCTTGTTGGTATAAACCTTCTGCGTGAAGGCCTGGATTTGCCGGAGGTTTCCCTGGTAGCCATTCTTGACGCGGATAAGGAGGGTTTTTTGCGCTCGGAGACATCACTGATACAGACAATAGGAAGGGCGGCAAGAAATGTTGAGGGTAAGGTCATCATGTACGCGGATACCATGACCGAATCCATGAGAAAAGCCATAAGCGAAACAAACAGAAGAAGAAAAATACAGATGGAGTACAATCTGCAGCATGGCATCACTCCAAAGACTATAGAGAAGGGTATCAGAAATGTCATAGAGGCTACAAAAGCGGCGGAAGAGGAAGCAAAATACTTTGTACGCGGTGATGAAAGGTCCATGGGTACGGAAGAACTACAGAAGCTTATTGACAGGCTTGCAGGTGAGATGAAGGCTGCAGCGGCTGAATTACAGTTTGAACGGGCTGCAGAGCTCAGGGACAAGATCGCCGAACTGAAGAAAAAATCGGTTAAGGGAGAGTAGGATGTCGAGGGATAATATATTTATTAAAGGTGCCAGGGAACATAATCTTAAAAATATAGATGTTGAAATACCAAGAGACAAGTTTGTCGTAATAACGGGCTTAAGTGGTTCCGGAAAGTCTTCTCTTGCATTTGATACTATTTATGCAGAGGGACAACGGCGTTATGTGGAGTCGCTGTCTGCTTATGCAAGGCAGTTCCTGGGACAGATGGAAAAGCCGGAGGTGGATTACATAGACGGCCTTTCGCCTGCGATATCCATCGACCAGAAGACCACCAGCAGAAATCCACGTTCAACAGTGGGAACGGTCACTGAAATATATGACTATCTCAGATTGCTTTATGCCAGGATAGGTATACCTCACTGCCATGTCTGTGGAAAAGAAATAAGCCAGCAGACAGTGGATCAGATGGTGGACAGCATAATGGAATTTGAAGAAGGTACGAGGATCCAGCTTCTTGCGCCGGTTGTCAGAGGCAGGAAGGGTGAATACCACAAGCTTATTGAGGATGCAAAAAAGAGCGGCTATGTGAGGCTCAGAATAGACGGCCAAGTGGTGGACATAAACAGTGAAATAAGCCTGGACAAGAATAAGAAGCATACAATAGAGATTGTTGTGGACAGGCTGGTTATAAGGCATGACATAGGGAAAAGGCTGGCTGATTCCATAGAAACAGTGCTCCATCTTACCGGCGGCATTTTGGTTGTCGATGTAATAGGAAAGGAAGAATTGCTTTTCAGCCAGAATTTTGCCTGCAGTGATTGCGGCATAAATATAGAGGAGCTCGCTCCGAGAATGTTTTCCTTCAACAGCCCTTTCGGAGCATGTCCTACCTGCAGCGGACTGGGGACACTTTTAAAGATAGACCCCGATCTGGTGATAACAGACCGTTCAAAATCACTGTCCCAGGGGGCAATCAACCTTGCAGGCTGGAATATTGAGAATGAAGACGCCTACAGCAGGATGTTCTTCAACGCTCTGGCAAAGCACTATAAATTCAGTCTGGATACTCCCATCGAAAAACTGCCTTCTCATATTGTGGACATTATACTGTACGGTACAAAAGGTGAAAAGATCAAGATAGCCTATGAGAGGGATTACGGCAGTGGTTCATATATAGCTGCGTTTGACGGTGTCATAAACATTACCGAGAGGCGTTACAGGGAAACCCAATCCGATGGGATGAAGCAGTATTATGAAGGATTCATGAGCAGCAATCCCTGCCCGGAATGCAAGGGCGCAAGACTGAAGAAGGAGAGCCTGGCGGTTACTATAGGAAATAAGAATATCAACCAGCTTTCATCCATGCCGGTCTCTGATATCAAGGATTTTTTTGATTCCATAGATTTTAATGAAAGAGAGAAGATGATTGCGCATCAAATTCTCAAGGAAATCAACGCCAGGTTGGGCTTTCTCGTTGATGTGGGGTTGGATTATCTCACCCTCTCAAGGGCAGCTGGCACACTTTCAGGAGGAGAGGCACAGAGGATCCGTCTTGCAACTCAGATAGGCTCCGGCCTGATGGGAGTACTGTATATTCTGGATGAGCCAAGTATCGGCTTGCATCAGAGGGATAACGACAGGCTGCTGAAAACCCTCAAGAGACTCCGCAATCTAGGAAATACGCTTATTGTGGTTGAACATGACGAGGATACAATGTATGCCGCCGACCATATCATTGACATGGGGCCGGGAGCGGGGATACACGGTGGTTACATCGTTGCCGAGGGCACTATAGAGCAGATAAAGAACTGTGATGAATCATTGACAGGTATGTATTTAAGTGGGAAAAAGAATATTGAGGTGCCTGGAAAAAGAAGAAAGCCAAACGGAAAATGGCTTGAAGTGGTGGGCGCCAGGGAAAACAACCTGAAAGATATCAATGTAAGGATTCCTTTGGGAGTATTGACTTGTATAACCGGAGTTTCAGGTTCCGGGAAAAGCTCGCTTGTCAATGAAATATTATATAAGAAGCTTGCAGCAGAATTGAACAATGCCAAAACGAAGGCGGGAGAACATGATGATATCAGGGGTGTACAGCACCTGGACAAGGTTATTGACATAGACCAGTCGCCCATCGGAAGAACACCAAGGTCCAACCCGGCAACCTACACGGGAGTGTTTGACCATATCAGGGAGATATTTGCCGCAACCACCGAAGCCAAAATGAGGGGTTACAAGTCGGGACGCTTCAGCTTCAATGTCAAGGGAGGCCGCTGTGAAGCTTGCAGCGGTGACGGTATAATAAAGATAGAAATGCACTTCCTGCCTGATGTGTATGTCCCTTGCGAAGTCTGTAAAGGAAAAAGATACAACAGGGAGACTCTGGAGGTAAGGTACAAGGACAGGAATATAGCTGATGTGCTTGATATGACAGTAGAAGACGCTTTGGAATTCTTCAAGAACATCCCGAGAATACACAGGAAGCTTCAAACCTTATATGATGTAGGACTGGGCTATATAAAAGTAGGACAGCCTTCAACGACACTTTCGGGTGGAGAGGCACAGAGGGTGAAGCTTGCTACCGAGCTTTCCAAGAGAAGCACTGGGAGTACAATGTATATATTGGACGAACCTACGACCGGACTCCATGTTGCCGATGTACACAGGCTGATCGATATACTCCAGAGGCTTGCTGATACGGGTAATACAGTGGTGGTTATAGAACACAACCTTGATGTTATTAAAACCTCGGATTATGTGATAGATCTGGGCCCTGAGGGAGGCAACAAGGGAGGATATATTGTTGGTGAGGGGACTCCGGAGGAAATAGTGAAGGTCAAAAATTCCTATACAGGACAATTCCTTAAAAGAATTCTTAAAAATAAATAGGTATAACCTGTTTATTTTTTTCTACTTTTTTACACAGTTTTCTTAATTATTCCGCAAATATAATTTTTATCTTAACACAACTCGGCGTATTGTTAATTCTATGTTAACTCTTTGTTAAGTGTTTTATTTTAAACTTAATAATAGTATATAATCATTTTGGTCGAGTATGGTAACAAATTCATATTGTTTTTTACATTATGCTGTCTTAAAGAACAAAAACTAATAATTAATTTTGCGAAAGAAGGGGTAGAGTTGTTTAGAATTACGTCGAAAGAAGAGATATTCTTTGATATGTTTGTCGAAACCGTTAATACTACCTGTAAATCAGCAGAAATGCTGGAAGAACTGATGGTCAACTACATTAATGTAGGTGATAAAATCAGGGCTATTGAAGAAACCGAGCATGAAGGCGACCAGCATGTACACAGAATTCTTGAACAGCTTAACAGGTCTTTTATAACTCCTATAGACAGAGAGGATATAAATCTGATTGCCAAGGAACTGGACAACATCACGGATGCGATTGAAGCAACCGCACACAGGTTTAACATGTTCAATGTACAGAACGTAAGGGAAGATGCCATCAAACTTGCACATATGATAGTGGAATGCACAAAGGAGCTGCAGGGTGTCATGGTTGACCTGAAGAACATGAAGAGCAGCAAAACCCTTAAGGACAGAATCATAGAAGTAAACCGCATCGAGGATGAAGGGGATAATATATACAGAAGTGCAATAGCAAAAATGTTTGTTTCACAGATGGATTCAATTGAAATAATCAAATGGAAAGAGATATACGAGTACCTTGAGAATACTCTTGATGCCTGTGAGGACGTGGCTAATATAGTAGAAGGGGTTGTAATGAAGCATGCTTAACATAATGTTGATTACGGTAGTGATTCTTGCACTAGGTTTTGATTTTATAAACGGGTTTCATGACACCGCAAATTCAATTGCTACATCGGTATCAACGAGGGTGCTTTCCCCGAGGCAGGCCATTGTTATGGCGGCGGTTTTAAACTTTTGGGGCGCCCTGGTCAGCCACAAGGTTGCAAAAACCATTTCCAGCGGTCTGGTACAGGGTTCTCTCGAGCAATATGTAATAATTGCCGCTCTGCTTGCTGCAATTATCTGGGATTTGATTACCTGGTATTACGGAATTCCAAGCAGCTCGTCACATGCCCTGATAGGTGGCCTGATCGGGGCTGCAATTGCTTATGCTTCAGGCTTTAGCACCATAATCTGGAAGGGTGTCTGGGAAAAGGTGTTAATCCCTTTGATAACTTCTCCAATTGCAGGTTTCCTGCTGGGATACCTGTTCATGTCAATATTATTTGCCGCATTAAGGCCGTTCTCGCAGCGCTTTGTCAACGGATGGTTTTCCAAGCTCCAGATTTTGTCTGCAGCATGGATGTCATTTTCACATGGTAATAACGACGCTCAAAAGTCCATGGGAATAATAACACTGGCCATGGTAAGTGCGGGAATGCTTCCCAAGGGTTCCGACGTTCCGTGGGAGGTAATGCTTGCCTGTGCTGTTGCAATGGGTCTGGGAACTTCCATCGGAGGCTGGAAGATAATTAAAACCATGGGAGTTAATATGATAAGGCTTCAGCCGATAAACGGGTTTGCAGCAGAAACCGGTGCGGCTATTGTCATTCAGGCTGCATCCGCTATAGGAGCTCCTGTAAGTACTACACACGTTATTTCGTCCGCAATAATGGGAGTTGGCGCTTCAAAACGTCTTTCTGCAGTAAGATGGGCACTGGCAAGAAACATCGTCTGGGCATGGGTGCTTACCATACCGGTTACTGCTCTGATTGGTGCAATAATAACCGCATTGATCAAGCTAGCCATAAGCTGATGGTATTTGGGCTTAAAAAATTAATAGGGCTTTGCAGATATAGAAGTGCAAAAATACCTGTGCATACAAGAAACAGATAGATATATCGACTGTAGCACAGGTATTTTTATTTTTTCACAGTTAAATTTGTTTATTCCTTCCGTTACTAAAATAGCAGGCAAGTAATGCATTAGATTACATACATCGGATGTGTTATACTATACTAAACGAACTAATACTATTTTAGTATAATGGAATTACAAAGCAGTGTGAATATACATTTTTACGGAAAATAGCGATATGAAGTTACTTGCATCACAGCCCGCTATTGATAGAATGGAGATGAAATATATGATGATGTGTTCAATGTGCAAGGAAAATCTGGCAGTAGTTTTTGTTACAAAAATAATTGAAGGTAAACATACCCAGGAGGGATTATGCCTCTCATGTGCAAAGAAGCAGGGAATTCAACCTGTAAATCAGCTGCTTGAGCAGACAGGCATGACTGAAGAGGAACTGGACAATTTAAACAAACAGGTAGGCAATATTTTTGAAAACATGGACACGGAGTCTTTGAGTCAAGGCATAGCTCACCAGAGTCCTGCATCCCAGAACAACCCTTTTTTTAATTTTATAAATAAGGCCTTTTCAAAAAACGATGACCCGAATGATGCTTCAAAGGAACAGCTTAAAGAATCTGCCGAAGAAAAGGATGGCAAAAACAATACCCGGACCAAAACTCAGGAAAAAAAGACTGCGAAAAAGAAGAAATACCTTGATGTTTATGGGATCAATCTCACAGATCAGGCAAAGGAAGGAAAGCTTGACAGGGTAATAGGCAGGCACAGGGAAATTGACAGGGTGATACAGATTTTGAACCGCAGGTCTAAAAACAATCCGGTTCTGATTGGAGAGCCCGGGGTTGGAAAGACTGCCATAGCTGAAGGCCTGGCTGTAAGGATTTCCGAACGGCAGGTACCGGCAAAGCTTTTCAATTCGGAAGTGTATCTGCTGGATATGACGGGTATAGTGGCCGGGACCCAATTCAGAGGACAGTTTGAAGGCCGTATGAAGGGAATAATTGAAGAAGCTAAAACTCTTGGCAATATCATTCTTGTAATAGATGAGCTCCACAACATAATGGGCGCCGGAGAGGCTGAAGGTGCCATGAATGCTGCAAATATACTGAAGCCTGCCCTTTCAAGAGGTGAAATACAGGTTATCGGCGCTACCACGCTTAACGAGTATAGAAAGCATATAGAAAAGGATTCTGCTTTGGAAAGACGTTTTCAACCGGTTATAGTGGATGAACCTTCCGTGGATGATACTATTGAAATATTGAAGGGCATAAAGCATTATTATGAAAACTATCACAGGGTGAAAATCTCGGATGATGTATTGAAAGCTGCTGCAGTTCTTTCAGAAAGATATATAACAGACAGATTCCTGCCTGACAAGGCAATAGATGTCATAGATGAAGCCGGCTCAAGAGCAAACCTCAAGAATGTGGGACTGGTTGAACTGGAGGCTTTGAAGGAAGAACTCAAAAAAGTTCAGGAAGAAAAGGAGTACGCGGTATCTGCAGATTCAATCGAGGACTACCAGAAGGCTGCTGACCTTAAAGTCCACGAATGCAAGCTGACACAGCAAATTAAAGACATTGAGGATATTAACAAGGATGTTGAAATAACCGTTGAGGATATTGCCTTTGTTATAGAGTCGTGGACCAAAATTCCGGTGCAAAGGCTTACAGAGGTTGAAATGGAGAAGTTGATAAACCTCGAGGATAGGCTGCATCGAAGAGTAATAGGACAGAATGAAGCTGTAAGGAGTGTTTCAAAAGCAATAAGGAGGAACAGGTCCGGCTTCAGAAAAAAGAAAAAGCCTTCATCATTTATTTTCGTAGGACCTACAGGAGTAGGGAAGACAGAACTGGTAAAGGCGCTTGCAACAGAGCTGTTTGAGAGCGAAGAAGCACTGATAAGGCTTGATATGTCTGAATATATGGAAAAGCATACGGTTTCAAAGCTTATAGGATCGCCTCCGGGTTATATAGGTTATGATGATGGGGGACAGCTGACAGAAAAAATACGCAGGAAACCCTATTCGGTAATCCTGCTGGATGAAATTGAAAAGGCGCATCCCGATGTTTTCAATATGCTTTTACAAATTCTGGAGGATGGAAGGCTCACTGACAGCCACGGAAGAGTAGTTAATTTTGAAAACACGGTAATAATAATGACTTCCAATGCAGGCACCAGCCTGAAATCCAACGGCATAGGATTTGCAAAAGACGGCTACAATGCATTGGAAAGCCGTGTACGGGACGTTCTGAAAGAAACCTTCAGACCGGAATTTCTGAACAGGGTCGATGAGGTTATAGTATTCACCGAGCTTGTCAGATATGAGCTGCGGCAGATAATTGACCTTATGCTGAAGGAAGTAAAGGACGAGGTAGCTGCAAAGGGAATGACCATTGAATTGAGCGAAGCTGCCAAAGATTTTATTTTAGAAAAAGGATATGATGTGAAATACGGTGCAAGACCTCTTAGAAGGACAATTCAGAGGTATATTGAGGATGAATTGGCGGAAGCCTTCTTAAGAGGGCGATATATATCGGGAAGCAATGTTATGGTTGAGGTTGAAGGAGATACTATCGTCCTTAAATAGCGTTCAAACAGAGGCTTTTATAAGTTAAAGCAAGAGCTTTTAGCTTATAAAGGCTCTTTTTTATATAGTTTAAAAAAGATAATATTTATTATAAAATATCTGTAGAATGAGTAAGCTTAAAATAAACTATAATCAGGATGTGTTTGTTTATGAATAGAAAGATAGTGAAATGGGTAGCCCTAATAACTGTAATTGCCTTTTTTGTGACTTCAATCGGTTTGATAGGAGTTTCAATATTTTTGGGAAAGTAGTGATATAATGGGTAGTTTAATCAGTGCCTATATTATGCCCCATCCTCCCATAATAGTCCCGGAAGTGGGCAGGGGGGGTGAAAAGGATGCCGGCAAAACTGTTGAAGCGGCAAGACGCGCCGCTTTATCAATTAAAAAAGAGCGCCCTACCACTATCATATTGACTACACCTCACGGGCCGGTTTTTCAGGACTATATATACATGTCCCTCTCAGAAACGCTGGAAGGTAACTTCAGCAGATTTGGCAGTGATGCAGGTCTGAGCTTTAAAAACAATGTCGGGTTGGTAAACGACATTATTTCCTATGCCCGGAAATCAGCCAATATTTCCTGCGGAGGCCTTGATGAGGAAGTGGCAAAAAGGTACAGGGTTTCCAGAGAGCTTGATCATGGAGCTCTTGTTCCGCTGTATTATATAAATAGGGAATACAGTGATTTCAAGCTGGTTCATATATCGATCGCCGGATTTCCGCTAAATGAGCTGTACAGGTTTGGTATGTGTATTTCAAAGGCCATAGGGGAATCGGACGAAAGAGTTGTTTTCATAGCGAGCGGCGAT
>CALMWN010000121.1 GCA_937873555.1 uncultured Clostridia bacterium | reverse complement strand
ATATTCTATTTTACGAATCTTTAATGGGCCATCGCGCCAGCGATTTCGTTCTTCTCAAGTATTTATCAAAAAAGCTCTTTACTTATACATAAAGAGCTTTCTTCAAAAGGTTCCTGAATGTGATACATGTAAATTATTTAAGAAACGTCCCCGGGTCACATCTGCTCCAATGTCCGTATCATCCTGTAAAGCATGTTGTTGACAGGGGTTTCGATACCGTATTTGATGCCCAGTTCCATGACAGTTCCACTGAAAATATCGGCCTCTGTTTTCCTTCCGGCTTCAACGTCCTGAAGCATTGAGGTTTTACCCTCCGGTGAAAGTGAATTCATAACCTCGACGAACCTGTCGATGTCATTGTCGTTTAAGTTTATCCCTGCCGCTTCAGAGAGGAGGACAACTTCACTGGCAGCCATTACCATCAGTTCCCTGGCTTCCCTGATGTTGTGGAAAACGCCGTATGGGGCTTTCAAAATTGCGGAAACCTGGTTAATGCCCACATTCACCATGAATTTCCACCACAGTTCGCGTATCATATCTTCAGGAATGCTGTAAGGGATATTTGCCCTTTCGAACAGCTCCTTTACTGCTTCTACCTTGTGAGAATATGTAGTATTATTGCGTTCGCCGAATACTATGGTCCCCGTCTTTGTGAAACTGACACTGGTACCTTCTCTTACCGCATCGGTACCGACGCAGAAGGAGTAGAGCATTTTGTCCATTCCAAATTCCCTTCCCAGGATTTCTTCGCTGGATATTCCGTTCAGCAGGGAAAGTATGACGGTGTCTCTGCCAACGAAGCCTCTGATTTCCTTAATGGTCTGTTCAAGGTGATGCTGCTTGACGGCAATGAGTATCAAGTCTGCAGGACCGGAATCATCACCGGGCTGAATGTAATTGAAAGTATACTGCTTTCCATTTACAAAGGTTCCGTTCCTGACATACCTTTCCATACGCTTTCTGTCGGCGATTATTTTAAGACAGTCAGGATCCATTGCCTGAAGCTTTATCGCATATGTGCTTCCTATTGCCCCAAGACCGTGTAAATATATTTTTTGAAGAGTCCTCATTTTATCTGGCTCCTTTCGCTATTGGCCGTCTTCTGATGATTAAATTTGAAAATTTTCTTGACAGTTCCGTCTTTTATTATACTATGCCGGACGCATCCGGCAAGAGCTTTTTGATAATTGAGTCCATTATGGTGTATTTTTAATATGTTAATTTTGATACAGAATTTGTTAACCAAAAATAAACATGGTTATCCACAACTTATACAAGCTGTTATGACGTTATACACAGAGTTATGCACATTATCCACAGGAATTATATCCACAAAATACCTGTTCTGTGTACAAAAAATTCAAAATCGTATAATAAAACAATTAGACTAGGAAGCAGTCTTTGTGTTATAATATGCCGATACTAAAACAAGGATGGTAATAAATATGATCACTACAAGCGGTATATCCCTCAGGTATGGGGGCCGCGCATTGTTTGAAAATGTCAATATAAAGTTTACACCCGGCAACTGTTATGGACTAATCGGAGCAAATGGCTCCGGAAAATCAACATTCCTCAGGATCCTTTCAGGAGAGCTTGAAGCAAACAAAGGTGAGGTAACAGTCGATCCCGGAGAAAGGCTGGCGGTCTTAAAGCAGAATCATTTTGAATTTGACGAGTGTGATGTGTTAAAGACAGTTATTATGGGCCATAAGCGGCTCTGCGAGATTATGGACGAGAAGGAAGCGCTCTATGCAAAACCTGAATTTTCGGAAGAGGATGGTATAAGACTGTCGGAGCTTGAGGGAGAATTTGCGGAATTGAACGGCTGGGAAGCGGAATCAGAGGCAGCAACGCTGCTGAACGGCCTTGGCATTCGGGAAGAATTCCATAATAAAAAAATGAAAAGCCTTGATGGAAGCGATAAGGTAAGGGTGCTGCTTGCACAGGCGCTTTTTGGAAACCCCGACATATTGCTCCTTGATGAGCCTACAAACCATCTGGACGTTGCTTCCATTACATGGCTGGAGAACTTTTTATACAATTTTGAGAATACGGTTATTGTGGTTTCACATGACAGGCATTTCTTAAACAAGGTATGTACACACATTGCCGATATTGATTTTGGAAAGATACAGCTTTATGTGGGGAATTACGATTTCTGGTATCAGTCAAGCCAGCTGGCGATACAACAGGCAAGGGACCTGAACAAGAAGACTGAGGCCAAGATGAAGGAACTCCAGGAATTCATCCAGCGTTTCAGTGCAAATGCATCAAAGTCAAAACAGGCCACTTCCCGTAAAAAACTTCTGGAAAAGCTGACACTGGAAGATATAAGACCTTCTTCCCGTAAATATCCTTTTATTGATTTCAAACCCGAAAGGGAGGCAGGCAATGATCTGCTTTCAGTAAGCGGGATCAGCAAGGTAATTGATGGAGAAAAAGTATTGAACGATGTAAGCTTTACTGTGAGCAAGGGCGAAAAGATCGCTTTCGTGGGACCTGACGGTCTTGCAAAGACCACCCTTTTCAATATACTCATGGGAGAAGCGGAGGCGGACAGCGGGGAATACAAGTGGGGTGTGACCACCTCGCAGGCCTACTTTCCAAAGGACAACTCAATGTACTTCGATGGTGTGGATATAAGCCTTGTCGATTGGCTCAGGCAGTTCTCCAGTGACAATACCGAGACCTTTCTGAGAGGATGGCTTGGCAGAATGCTGTTTTCCGGGGAGGAAGCCCTTAAAAAAGCGTCGGTGCTGTCAGGTGGAGAGAAGGTGCGCTGCATGTTTTCAAAGATGATGCTCTCGGGTGCAAACGTACTTTTGTTTGATGAACCCACAAATCATCTTGACCTTGAATCCATTACAGCCTTGAACAACGGACTTATCAACTTCAAAGGGACGATACTGTTCGTTTCCCATGACCATGAGTTCGTCCAGACTGTTGCGGACAGGATCATTGAGATCACGCCAAATGGCTTGATAGACAGGAAGATCAAGTATGATGACTATCTTGAAAGTGAAGAAATAGCACTTCTTAAAAAGCAAATGTACAGCTGATGATATGGAAAATTAACTATTCCTTATGTTGCGGACCTGATAAAAAAATGAGCATTGATTCAATGCTCATTTCCACAACAGGGGTATTCCGTAAGGGATTCTATTTCGTCAGAAGGGAAAACATGTTTTGAATACTCACACATAAAATTGCTGCATATTGTCGACTCGTCGCCTGGAGATAAATTTATAAGATAGTTACAATAATGACAATTCAACATTATATATACCTCCTTTTGAATGACAATAGGTATGTATATATTTTAATACATAATTATGAGAAATGCAAGAACGATGTTACAGTATTGCATAAAAGTTTCTGTGCCGACATGTATGTACATATGGAAGTACATGAGGCGCCTTCTTTGTTAATTATTTATTAATAATTTTTACATAATTATTTTATATCTTATAATTATAATTATTATTGGATTTGTATAGTATTATTTCTGCAGACTTTCAGATTACATAATGATTTGACAGCAGTAGATGGAGATTTCTTATGGAAGATATAGCAATACGGCCTAAAAGAAAAATAATGAACAGCCTGGGATACTTGAACGGAAATCGTGCATTGACGGTACTGGTCATAGGCTTTATATTTATAAACGCGTTAAAAATAACTATTTTCAACATGATGATGCTATATACGGTATCAGCAGCCGTTGTGGCATATAAATTTACCGTTACGGTATTGCTGGTTGCAATTTTATTTTTGTTCATATTAAAAACAAACAGATCTTATATTTTTGTAATTACTTATTCGCTGCAGATTCTATACTGTATCATAAACCTGGTCTATTTCTATTTCTTTCATGATTACCTACACTTGACAGAGATTGTAAATCTTTTTAAAGAAGGGGCAAAAACAGCAAACGTAAGCATGTTATTCCTGGATTTAAGATTCCTTATAGTAATTTTAGACTTACCCCTGTTTATTTTGATGGCTTTAAACTATTCATCCCTGCAAAAATTCATATCGGAAATCAAATTGTATAGGAGAGCAGTTATTATAGCATGTTTTCTCATTCTTGTTGTTAATGAGGGCAGGAACTATGCTTCTCATAATTTTTTAAATTCGTACATAAACGACCACATGAACGGTGAAACGAGTATAATTGAGAGATATGGAACATTGGTAAACAGTACGATGGATTTAAGGTACGGGACTTTGTTTAATATGCTGGTGGATGTTTCTTTAAAGCGAAATCAGATTACTGAAGCTTCACAGTTACACTATGGAGATCAGATTTCTTATAATGGGAAAAACAATAAAAAGCCTAATTTTATAATTATTCAAGTGGAGTCTATGACAGCCAACATAGTAAATGCTCGCTATAAAGACCAATATGTCACACCATTCCTTCACAATTTGACCGAAAAGTCCATTTACTATCCGTATCTGATAAGCTACCACAAGGGGGGAGGAACCTCTGATGCTGAATTCTCAATACTTAATAGCGTAGAGCCTCTTGATGACTATGCTGCAATCAAACTCAGAGGCTATAATTATCCTAATTCAATGATTAAAATATTAAACCGGAATTCCTATAAAACGCTTGCATATCATGGGAACGAGGGTGGTTTCTATAATAGGAGCAATGCATTTTATGCCATGGGCTTTAATGCTTTTTTGGATTTTTACGGAATGCAGTTGAAAAAAGAGGTATGGGGTGCATCGGACAAGGCTGTTTTTAACAGGGTAAAGGAAGATTTGAAAACGCAGAAACTCCCATTCTTCGATTACATTATCACCCTTAGCAGTCATGAACCCTTCAAATTTGTAGAGCAATACGGTTATAAGAACCATTTGTTTGACAATATTCAAAACAACTCAGTAGAAGGCTATTTCAATTCCTTATCATATGTCGATGAAAATATTAAGGATTTTGTGGGATATGTAAGATCAAAGTACAAAAATACATATATACTTATCTTCGGAGATCATGATCCTGCAATAGATTCAAGAATGTACAAACCGTCTTTTTTGACGCTTGACAACAAATACTTTGAATTTGTGCCGTTATTCATAATTACCCCTGATGGCAAATCATACCGGGAAGAAAGCAGAGTGGCTTCTTTCCAGGACATTGCACCTACTGTGCTGTATTCTTCAGGTGTATCTTTCAAATTGAATACATACGGTATAGATTTGATAAAGGATTTGAATTCCGAAAAAGCCATTCCTTTCAAAGGCAGTGAATATGACCGGAAATATCTTTATCAAAGGATTATGGAACATGATAATGACCTTATAGACCGATAACAGGCTTCAGAGCAATTCAACAGATTTGGCATATAATCAGCCAAAATGTATGCAGACATATTTCAACAGAGCAGGAAAAATGCTGATTACGCTGACCAGCCGGAAAAGATGGAGGACTGCCACCTTTGGGGGATCTGCCCCAATACCCCCCAGAAGAAACGTCAATATCACATATTGCATAAACAGGTACCCCCCGGACAGATTATATACAGAATTTAACAGAACCCCAATCCCAATTATACTTTCGCTTGGTTATAATCTCAAGTGTTATATTCGCATTAAACCGGGTTGTGATATAATTTAGGAAAGCACTGCAAAACATTGTTTTTCCAGGCACATGCGTGTGATTATGCATAGTAAACAATAAATTCTTTATTTAAGGAGCTTTTTATATGACAAGATTGATATCATGGAATGTGAATGGGCTTAGGGCCTGTATGGAAAAGGGTTTTCTGGATTTTTTCAAAAGTGTGGACGCAGATATGTTCTGTATACAGGAGACCAAGCTCCAGGAAGGGCAGATACAACTCGAGCTCGATGGGTATCATCAGTACTGGAACTATGCAAAAAAGAAGGGATATTCCGGCACTGCAGTGTTCACCAGGATTGCGCCCAAGACTGTTTCTTACGGAATTGGAATGGAGGAACACGACGAAGAGGGTCGTGTCATAACGCTGGAATTCGAAGACTTTTATCTTGTCAATGTTTATACGCCAAATGCCAGGAGGGAGTTGGAACGCCTTGATTACAGGATAATTTGGGAGGACTGCTTCCGGAGCTATTTAAAACGGCTTGATTCTGTAAAGCCTGTGATTGTGTGCGGGGATATGAATGTCGCACATAAGGAAATAGACCTTAAAAATCCTTCATCCAATAAAAACAATGCGGGCTTTACGGATGAAGAAAGGGGCAAGTTAACAGAGCTTCTGGCTTCAGGCTTCATCGATACGTACCGTTATTTTTATCCCGATAAAGAGGATGCCTATACCTGGTGGTCATATATGTTCAATGCGCGGGCCAGGAATGTGGGCTGGCGTATTGACTATTTTTGTGTTTCGGAAAGGATCGGGGACAGGCTTGCAGGTGCCGGTATCCATGCAGATATAATGGGATCGGACCATTGCCCGGTGCAGCTTGAAATTAAATAAGGGGAAACGCCTCATAGCAGATACGATAGTGGCATCCAGCCAGACCCTTGCCGAACTGGCAGAACATCTTCAGGACAATGTAAGCGAATTCAAACTATAGCAGGGTATATTTTTGTTTCATTTACCAATCCTAAATATAGTGGACTTCTTATAGAGGAGGGGCTATTATGTTCAGGGTTGGTAATGAATGTGGAGAATGTGCATGCTCAACTTGTAAAAGACGGAAGATATGTGTAAGCGGCGGAATGCCGATAACGCAGTACTGCTTGTCGAATTGCCGTGGTGATTGCGGCAGACCTATTCCGATCTACGCCTGCAAGGTGTATACATGCGAATAATATGTTTTTTGCTCAGCTTTCTGATATGTGACGGATAAGAAAAATCACCTTTATATTTTCCGCATTTTTCTGTATTGATACGGTGTTAAGCCTTCATATTTTTTGAATATCCTTATGAAGTGATTCACACTGTTAAAGCCTGAGCTCATACTTACGGAAGTGACATCTTCCCGTGTATGGAACAGCAGATTTTTGGCCTTGGAGATGCGGAGCAGTATTATATATTCTTTGAATGTAAAGCCTGTTATCTTTTTGAAAAGATGAGAAACATAAAACATGTTGGAATAGAATTTCCTTGACAGATCCTTCAGGCTGATTTCCTCCGTATAATGCTGCTCAACATATTTTTGAATGTCAAGTATCATATTTGTTGAGCTGTTTAAAGTGGAGAGGGGAAAAGCCTCCCTGTAACCCCTGTATAATTGTACAAACAGCAGGTATAGATAAGAGCCGAGGTTGTACTCCCAGAAGGTCTCCTTCTTCAGGTATTCATCATGCATTTTTCTTATAATTTCCCGTATTTCCATGCCCGGGTTTCCTTCCAGGCTTGTCACATGCCTGAAGTGCTCCGGTCTGTGCTTGAACATCGAAGCCAGAATGGATTGATTTATCAAAAGCTGGAACTGTCCTGGATCTATGAGGATGAAATACCTCTTATAAGGGTATTTGACAACCTTAAGTTCATGAGTTTCCAAATTGCTTATAAATATTATGTCACCCCGGCTTGCGGAGTATATTTTACTGTTGATTTTAAACTCTGCCTTACCCTCTATAATGTATATTATTTCATTTAAATTGTGAAAATGATTCTTCATCTCCAGGTTCTCGAAGGTTTCATTATAATATATTTCAATTGAGTCGTGAAAATCTCCAACCAAATCTGACATTTTATGCTCTCCGTTCGAAATTTAAATAAGCAAGAAACGTTAATTTTATTACAAACAAATGTGAGATTTAAAATTAATACAAAGGTATAATTTAAATGCGCATTGATTGTTAGGGTTATCAACTCTAAACTCTGATTCTTGTAAAAAGCATATGCATCAACAATTAATATCATAAGTTTTAGCTGTTTATTTATTATATCAAAAAATTGAGAGACGGTGAAGGCATGAGCAACATGATGAATTAATTATTGGGTATGTGATCGGAGATTTCAAAGTATACATGATACCTATTTCGGATAATTGATTTAATAAATTTATCACTATTACACAAACGATTGCACAAAGGTTTGCGTCGGAGGAGACAAGTAAAAGTATGACAACTATAAATGATGTAGCATCACTTGCCGGAGTATCTGCAAGTACGGTATCCAGAGCCTTGAGCGGAAAAATTCATGTTGATGGCGAGACTAAAGACAGGGTAATGAAAGCTATTAAACAGTTGAATTACCGTCCAAATATTTTAGCCAAGGGCTTAAAAGAAGGAAAAACAAATACCATCGGCCTCATGGTGCCAAACATCCGGAATCCAATATTCCCGGCAGTTGCAAGGGGGATAGAGGATGTGGCAAGAAAATACGGCTACACGGTGATTTTATGTAATACTGATGAAAACCTTGAGGTAGAACTTGATTATGTGAATAAATTGAAAAACCGCTGGGTAGACGGGTTCATTTTTGCCACTGCAACAAGGCAAAGCAGTCATATTGCTCAGCTCCAGCAGGAAGGGTATCCGTTAATCCTGCTGGTAAGAAGAATGGAAGAAATCATGGTGGATGCAGTTGTCGTGAACAACTTTAAAGCGTCGTACGAAGCTGTTTCCCTATTGATTGAAAGGGGCTGCAGAAAGGTAGCCATGATAAATGGAAGCCCTGAAATCAATGTTTACAGGGAACGTCTGGAGGGTTATCTGGAAGCCCACAAGCATCATGATATCGGAGTGGAACAGGAAATCATTATGGATGGGATAAGCGGAACACGGGAAGGTTATGAGGCATGCAAAACAATACTTAAAAGCGGTATTCCCATTGATGCGGTTTTTGCTGCAAGCGAGCGCAAGGCCATAGGAGCAATAAAAGCCTTGAGGGACTTCCACAGGAGAATACCGGAGGATGTAAAGTTAATCGGTGTTGATGACGACCTTGAAACAACCGACATGATAGACCCCCCATTGACAACGGTAGCGCAGCCTACCTATAAAATGGGAACCCGGGCTATGGAGAGGCTCATAAGAATAATGATCAGTAAGAAAAAGCACAAGCCTCATGTGGATGAGCTGGACGCAAGGCTTATCATACGAAGCAATACGTGATGAAACCGGCACTTTAAAATCGGTTTGAGGCAAAAGCATGGCAAATGACGTGCATGCTGCTTTAAATAAAAAACTATTTAATATGGGAGGAAGTGTATTATGAAAAAAATTGTTGCAGTAGTGTTATCAGCAGTTCTGGCAATTGGAGCTCTGAATTTGACTGCATGCTCTGCCGGTCAGGGCGGGGAAATTGTTATAGGTAACGTTCAGGATCTTAGCGGACCAACGTCTGTGTTAGGTAAGGCCGTAACAAATGGTGCACAGCTGGCAGTAGAAAAAATAAACAACAATGGTGGTATAAACGGAAAGAAAATCAAAATGATCACTTATGACACAAAGGGTGATGTAAAGGAAGCCATTAATGCATATAACCGCTTGTCCGGCCAGGATAAAGCCGTTGTTGTTGCAGGACCCCCGGTAAGCAACATCGGTTTGGCTTTGGCACCAATAGCAAATCAGAAAAAGGTACCCATCGTGGGCAGCTTTATAGACCCCAGGGTTACAGTCAAAGAAGACGGAACTGCACAGCCGTATATGTTTTTGATGCAGCCCAGCAGTGACCAATATTCCCAGATACTTGCAAGCTACACCCTTAACAAGCTAGGGAAAAAGAAAATTGCAATGTTCTATGACCAGTCAAATGCTTTTGCCGTATCCCTCGTGAAACCTTTTGTCGATTACGTAAAGAAAAACGGCGGACAGATTGTTTTAGAGACAACATATATAGCTGGAGACAAGGATTATAAAACCCAGCTTTCCAAAATAAAGGAATCGGGAGCAGAAGTTTTGTACGCTCCGAACTATACCCAGGATAACGTTCTGACTGTTAAACAGGCAAAGCAGGTCGGACTGGACCTTCCGATAGTTGGAGGACTCGATTACGCAGCACCGTTTGCAAGCATGGTTAACGACCCTGTAGCTGCAGACAACATATATTTTGCAAACAACTATTCAGACACAGAACCACAGTTGAAGGAAGTATATGACGCATACAAGGCAAAATACAATGAGGATCCCATAAACAAGGCTTATCTTGGCTATGACAAGATACTGATCATTGCAGAAGCGATCAAAAACAGCGGTAAAATAGATGGGCCTTCAATTCAAAGCCAGTTGGAGAAGATAAAAGACCTTAAGTGTACAACCGGTGTGATTACCATATCCCCGAAGACCCATGCTCCTATAGGGCTTTCAATGGTTATGTACAAGGTTGAAAAAGGACAGTATAAAGATATGGGCAGGTACGTACCGGCAGAACAGAAATAGTAAGGAAATTTGAGAGCCCCCTGTTATGGACTCAACTGTAATAATACGGTTTTGCTATTCAGTTGGTTGCCTGCAGGGGGCGAATATTTTATTCACATGAGTTGCCCAATTTACAAAGGAGTGATTTGAAAAGTGAGTATTCAGCAGTTAATCAACGGAATCTCTCTTGGATCGGTTTATGCGCTTATTGCAGTCGGATTTGCACTGATATTCAATATATTAAAGTTTTCAAACTTCTCACATGGCGGTGTCATGGTAGTTACCGCATACACAGGATACCTTTCCGCAATAGGTTTGAAGAATTTTATTTCTTCTACACCACTGTTTGTAATAACTGTCGCTGTTGCAGCACTTGCAGGCGGTCTTGTAGCACTGATTGTTGAAAGAGTAGCCTTTAGAAGGCTTAGAATAAATAAGAGCCCTGTAATCTATTACTTTGTTTCCTCCATAACCATGGGTATGCTTCTGGAGAACCTTGTTACGGTGTTTGCCAGTAGCAACTTCTACTCCTATCCTTTCACACTTGGCTCACAGGTAGTGCATCTGGGCAGGTTCACAGTGGCTACCTCAGACCTTTTCATGCTCACATTTTCGGCAATTTCACTGTTGCTGCTGATATGGGTTCTGTATAAGACCAGGATGGGAGTTGCCATACGTGCGCTTTCTTTTGATGTAAACACTTCAAGTTTGATGGGAATGGATGTTAACTTTGTAATAATGGCAACATTTGTAGCTTCAGGAATTCTGGGAGGTATAAGTGGGGTATTCCTCGGAATAAATTATACGCTTTATCCACAGCTCGGTAAAATGATAACAAAAGGATTTATCGCATCGGTTATAGGCGGTTTAGGCAATATAACCGGAGCTGTTATAGGGGCAATACTACTTGGTGTTACTGAAGTTTTCTTCATCGGACTGGTCGGTTCCGGTATTACACCTGTTTTCCTGTTTTTCATCATGCTGGCATTCCTCTTAATCCGTCCACAGGGAATTGCAGGCAAAATAGTGCAGGAAAAAGCATAAAAGGAGGGATTTGTTAAATGGATTTGTTCGTTTCGGTAATTACGTTTACCTGTATCACTCTTATAGGTGTAATGGGGGTATTTGTTGTTACAGGCCTTACGGGTTTGTTCTCGTTTGGGCAGGCCTCCTTTATGGCGGTAGGAGCCTATGTTTCGGGAGTGCTGGGCGCAAAGTACAACCTGCCTTTTCCTGTTGCTATAGCAGCTGCGCTTTTATTTGGCCTTGCGGCCGGATTGATTGTGGGCCTTCCAACAATCAAGCTCAGGAGAGACTATATTTCACTGGTTACTTTCGGTTTCGGGGAAGCAATTATTGCCATCCTCAACAATTCAGCCAGTTTAACCGGAGGAGCCACAGGGTTGTCCGGAATTCCACAACTGACAAGTTTATGGCTTGTACTGCTGTCCGCAGCTGCCTGTATATTTATTGTAGCGAATTTCAAGTATTCCAAATTCGGCAGGCAGTGCCTTGCTTTGAGAAGTGACGAGCTGGCTGCACGATCTATGGGAATCAATGTTAACAGGATAAAACTGACAGCATTTCTGCTGGCTGCCGTTATGACAAGCTATGCAGGCGTGCTGTACGGATACTACACAACCTATGTGGAGCCGGGAATGTTTAACTGGACAGTTTCTGCGGAGTGGATTATTATTGTTTTCTTCGGCGGAATAAACAGCTTGACAGGTGCGATAATTTCAGCGCTTGCTCTTGCTTCGCTTCCCGAGGTGCTCAGATTTGCTTCTGAATGGAGAATTGTAATCTACTGCGTTATTGTTCTGTTAATTATAAACTTCAGGCCAACTGGAATATTCGGGGAGTATGAGTTATTTGCAAGACAAGGTTCGAGTAAATCCGGCAAAGGAGCTTAGACATATGAACAGATTGGAAGTTAGGAATATCAGCAAATCTTTCGGAGGTGTTCAAGCTGTTGCAGATTTTTCTTTGGAGCTGAAGCACAAGGATATAGTTGGAATCATAGGCCCTAATGGGGCCGGAAAAACAACAGCCTTCAACCTGATATCGGGGGTTTATAAAATTGACACCGGCAATATCATACTTGAAGAAAAAGATATAACAGGTTTTGAACAGCATGAAATCACAAGGGCGGGAATAGCACGTACTTTTCAGAATATAAGGCTTTTTCAAGGGCTGGATGTCATTGAAAATGTCATGACTGCAGCAGACCCGTACACCAATTATAATATTTTTGAAACAATTTCCCGCTTGGGAAGGCGCAAGAAACAGGAAGCGGAAAATATGGAAAAAAGCATGCATTACCTCGATATCGTAGGTCTGAAAGACCTGGCACATGAGAAACCGGGGAGCCTGCCATATGGGCTTCAGAGGAAACTGGAAATAGCCAGGGCATTAGCCACAAATCCAAGGGTGCTGCTGCTGGATGAACCCGCAGCGGGGCTCAATCCAAGCGAAGTAAGAGATTTTATAGAGTTGGTGAAAAGGCTGCATAAGGATTTTGACATATCCATCCTCATCATAGAACACAGGATGGAAGTTATCATGGAGCTGTGCCGGTGGATATACGTGCTGAATTTCGGAAAACTCCTTGCAAGCGGCACACCTTCCGACATTCAGAATAATAAGGAAGTTACCGAAGCATATATAGGGGAGGAGGACGAGCAATGCTTGCTATAAAAAACCTGTCAGTTTCCTATGGGCATATTAATGCACTCAACGATGTTACACTGAGTGTAAAAGAAGGTTCCATCGTAAGTATTATCGGCTCCAATGGGGCAGGCAAGACAACGATGCTGAATACCATTTCCGGCCTTGTAAAATATCAGAAGGGAAGCATAGAGTTTGGTGGCAGTCCTCTTACAACAACAGCCTATAATGTGGTGAAGCTTGGGCTGGTACATGTTCCTGAGGGAAGAAAAGTTTTTGCGGGGCTTACCATAAAAGAAAATTTGATTATGGGCGGGTACCTGATAAAGGATAATAAAAAACTGAATGAGAATATTGAGAAGATGTTTGACATATTCCCGATTTTAAGGCAGAGACAGGATCAGCATGCCGGGACTATGAGTGGTGGAGAACAGCAGATGCTGGCAATATGCCGTGGACTTATGTCCGACCCAAAGCTGATTTTGCTGGATGAGCCTTCCCTTGGACTTTCACCCATCATGGCCAGGGAGGTATTTAAGATAATTCAAACCATACGGGATAATGGCATTACTGTTATGCTGGTTGAGCAGAATGCAAAGAAAGCACTGGCTCTGAGTGACTATGCATACGTGCTGGAAAACGGAAAGATCATCATGGAAGGCACCGGAAAACAGTTAATTTGTGATCCGGCTATTAAGAAGGCTTACCTGGGTGAGAAAAAGGAAGATTAGCATAAATTATGGGAGATGACTTGAAATGATTGATAATAAGGTGGCTATAATAACAGGTGCCTCCAGAGGTATAGGGAATGCTGTTGCAGTCCAACTTGCCAGGGATGGCTTTGCGGTAGCTGCAGTGGGAACAAGCGATGAGGGACGGATTGTAGAAAACCTCAATGCTATAAGAAGTATGGGACAGCCATTCATATATATCAAGGCCAATATAGCATCGCAATCCGACAGGAAGGCTATTGAGGAAAAGGTTATGGATGTGTTCGGACGTGTCGATGTGCTGGTAAACAACGCCGGAGTTGCACCCAAGGTAAGGATGGATATTCTCGAGACTACTGAAGAGAGCATGGACCATGTGCTGGGTATAAACCTTAAAGGCACCTTTTTTCTGACGCAGGCTATTGCAAGGGCCATGGTAAAAGAAATACAAATGTATCAGGGGTTTTCACCCAAGATAATAAATATATCTTCGGTTTCAGCCTATACCTCATCAACCCAGAGAGCGGAATACTGTATTTCAAAAGCGGGCATCAGCATGATAACGACGCTGTTTGCAGACAGGCTTTCGGAATACGGTATAAATGTTTATGAAATACGGCCGGGAATAATTTATACGGATATGACCGCCGGCGTCAGGGAACGGTATGAAAATCTTATAAACAACGGCTTGACACCCATAAAGAGATGGGGACAGCCTGAAGATATTGCAAATGCGGTTTCTGTGCTCTGTTCCGGCAAGCTTGATTTTTCAACAGGCGAGGTCATAAATGTGGATGGGGGATTCCACATCCGCAGACTATAAAAATTTTTCAATTCTTTAGCAAAAGGAGAAGCATAATGACGCATTATTCAGTATACCTGAAGGGGAAGGTTGCTGTGGTGACGGGAGCCGGAAGCGGTGTTGCACAGGCAGTTGCTATAGGACTGGCAGCTGAAGGGGCAAAAGTTGTTTTGGCGGGACGCACATTGGCAAAATTGGATGAGACACGGTCGATTATAAGTAAAAACAAGGGTGAGGCATTTTCAGTAGCTGTTGACATAAGTAAGGCTGAGGATGTTGCTGATATGGCTGGGAAGGTTTTGAGAGAAGTCGGAGTTCCCGCTATCCTTGTGAATGGTGCAGGGGTGCATGGCGAAATAAGATCAATTC
>CALMWN010000120.1 GCA_937873555.1 uncultured Clostridia bacterium | reverse complement strand
GTTCAATAATTTCATTAAGCTTCATAATAAAAACACCTCCATAAAAACTATATTTATAATTATACATAAAAATGTATAAAAATGCAAGAATTAATATCCGATTTTGTTTGGAAATTTAATATTCATACAATCGTGCAAAATCCGGTTTCTCAGGATGCGGCGCAAAAAAGCTCTCCGTTTACCAGCGGAGAGCTTTTTTGAAAACATCGTTACTTGATTTTGGATTTTATCTCTTTCATGTATATTGCTTTCATATTTATCCATTTCTCTTCTTCCAGGGCGAAACATTCAGAAAGCAGATTGCTGTTGGATTCATCCATTTCAATGAATTGCATACTGTATTCGCTTGGATTGCTTTTCAGGCTTTTCCTGATGATTCTGCCCTTCAACGGAATGGTTGCATTTGAAGGGAGTATTATTTCCACATCTGCTTCATCACCAATATCAAAGGAATTCCTGGATTTGAAAGCCATCCCCCCGAGACTTATGTTTGTAGTTATACAAAATGAAGGACCTTCGCTGTTGAAAGAGTTTATATACACTGGCAGATTAAGTTCATACCTGGGAAAGGCCCTGGTGTTTATCAATTCAGCAGCCTTGCATACCTGTATGGTGACAAAAGAAGGGCGTTTAGGGACAATATCGGCAACACTTCCCTCGAAAAGGTACTCAAAATATTCACTGGAGTATTTTAAAACCATTGAAGACCCGGACATGACAAAGTTCCGGATGTAGCTGTCAAGTAAAGCGATTGTCACCTTTTTTCCATTGACTTTATATACGATATTCTGGTACCAGGCATTGCCGGAGT
Source organism: uncultured Clostridia bacterium (assembly GCA_937873555.1). Taxonomy (GTDB): domain Bacteria; phylum Bacillota; class Clostridia; order Acetivibrionales; family CALMWN01; genus CALMWN01. The sequence goes on along the minus strand of CALMWN010000120.1, from coordinate 1,706 downwards.
CAAGGCGGGTATTTATTATAGTTCCCTCCTGCAGGATTTTCTGGACAGCAGCTAAATTCACTCAAAAACCCCCTTGAAGACCTTCTTTTGTATTCATTATTATTATTCGTCATAATTTGTAAGAATCCTTCATATTTTTAATAATTCTGTAAAAAAATAGCGGCTGCACCTGGCAGCCGCTTTCCAACCTGCTTCTATAGTTTTTCATTACTGTGGTAGAGCACCTTTTCCCTCATTATCATTGTACCGATTCCTTTATAGGTGAATATCTCCAGCAGTATGCAGTGGGGAATACGACCGTCAATGATATGTGTCCTGCCCACACCCTTTTCCAGTGCATCTATGCATCCAAGAACCTTGGGAATCATTCCTCCGTTTATTACCTTTTTTTCTATCAAATCATGAACCTGCGGTATAGTAAGAGCGGCAAGGATTTCATCACTCTCCCTGGACATCTTTACACCTTCGACATCTGTAAGCAGCATCAGTTTCTCAGCCTTCAAGGCTGCCGCAATTTCTCCGGCGACGGTATCGGCATTTATATTGTAGCTTTGTCCGTCGGTACCTATTCCTATCGGGGCAATGACAGGGATATACTCATCCTTGGCGATAAGATCTATCACTTTTGAGTTTATTTTTGTTATGTTCCCCACATAACCGATATCTGTTTCCCTGCCGTCAATATTGGTTTTATACTGCTCGCATTCTATCAGGTTTCCGTCGATACCGCTAAGCCCGATTGCCTTGCCGCCCTTCTGGTTCAATAGCGAAACTATTTCCTTGTTGGTTTTACCTACAAGCACCATCTGAGCAACTTCCATCGTAGGTGCATCCGTCACCCTCAGGCCATTTACAAATTCACTCTTGATATCGAATTTATCAAGCGCCCTGTTTATGTCAGGCCCCCCTCCGTGGACAACCACTGGATTCATGCCGACATACTTGAGAAGCGTGATGTCCTCCATGACGGAATTTTTAAGTTCATCGCTGATCATGGCATTCCCGCCGTATTTGATGACTATTGTCTTGCCGTAAAGCTTTTGTATGTATGGCAGAGCTTCTATCAGTATCTCGGCCTTCTTTATTACATTATTGTCTATTTGCATTTACAACACCCCTCTATCAATTATTCCAATCCCAGGCCTTCATCAAGGTCCAGCATAATGTTCATATTCTGTACAGCTGCGCCGGAAGCGCCCTTGCCAAGGTTATCAAGCCTGGAAAGCAGCAAAATCCGATCATCGTTTCCAAAGACAAACAGCTGCAGCATATTGGTATTATTACAGGCGGTAGCGTTCAAGTAACCTTTGTCAAGGTTGGCTTCCGCATCAAAAGGCATCACTTTTACAAAGTGTTCCCCGGCATAGTGTTCAGCCAGGAGCTTCTGTACAGCTGCCGCATCCGGCTTTTTATTCAATAGCCTGGGAAACAGCGGGATGGCCACTGACATGCCCTGATAAAAATTACTTACTATAGGCGTGAATAGTGGGACGCTATCTAGACCGCATATCTTCTGCATTTCCGGCAGATGCTTATGAGCCAGGCCGAGTGAATAGAAGCGGGGGTTTCCGAGCTTATTCATATCCGCATCTGCAGACTCGTACTGCTCTATCATCTTTTTTCCTCCGCCGCTGTAGCCGCTGACGGCATGACACGATACCGGGTAATCCGCAGGAACTATTCCTTCCTTGACGAGGGGATACAAT
>CALMWN010000119.1 GCA_937873555.1 uncultured Clostridia bacterium | reverse complement strand
TGTTCTACAGGATTTCCACCCTCACCTGCTCTCGAAAAGCACATTTCTTTTTACTCTTTCCAGTCATCGTATTTAAAATTTATTTAAAATTATACAACATCATATAGTCTTTTTCAAGTTTTTTATTGACACCGGTTTGTACTGTTTATTCTTTTTCGTCAAACATCTGCTTTAGTACCTCCATCTGAGAAAGGAGCAGAGTTTCTGCTTTTGACTTGAATATATGAAGCTTCTTTTTCATCTCCTCATATTCGAAGCGTATCTTAATGACCTCATGGTTCGCTTCATTAACAATTTTCTGGGCTTTCAGCTCAGCTTCCTTTATGATATTGTCCGCCTTTTCGTATGCGTTTTTCTTAATATCCTCACTGGTTTGTTGTGCAATTATCAGTGTGTTCTGGAGTGATTCCTCTATTGTTTTGTAATGCTGAAGCCCTTCATTCAGTACTGAAAGCCTGTCCTTAAGCTCAATATTTTCCCTTATGTAGGCACTTTGATCTTCTATGACCTTGTCCAGTGCTTCATTTACCTGGTCTTCGCTGTAACCGAAAATGTTCTTTTTAAACGTGATATTCTGAAGGTCATTCGGTGTATAATTCATTCATTCCACCCCTTTAGACGAATTTCTTCAGTAGTATGCTTATCCTGTCCTTTTTTGTGGTTCCAATTATCTTTTCCAGCACTACCCTGCCTTTTCCCCTTATGGAAAGGGTATCACCTTCATTCACAGGCTTTGCTGCATTGCTGCAGGTCTCCCAGTTGAGATTCACCTTCTCACCCTTTATATATTCCGCTATTTTGCTCCGTGATATGCCATATCCTGCGCTTGCTACGCTGTCCAGCCTCAAGGATGCAACTGTTGACCTGATTTCCCTGACCTTTTGAGAATCAGCCTGTATGGCTTCCAGGTCCCTCACAAGAACGTCAACTCTTGTGTTGCCAACCTTTGACAGGTTATATCTTATATAATCGGCAATTTCTTCTAAAACAATAACAGTACAAACATCGTCCTTTACAAGAATATCACCAATTTTTTCTCTTTTGATACCTAGTCCCATCAAAGAACCCAAATAATCCCTATGATTAAGAATTTCCCTCGATTTTGGATATATTCCCACAAGTTTAAGCGGGAAATCGGAATCCTGCAGGTCTTCAACAGGCATATAATTAGGGCAGAAAACCGCAATCATTCTCTCTGCCCCACCATAACCCCCATTGAAGGTATAATTGATACCGGAAATATTTGAAAAAGCTTTTTCAATAGTATTTCTCTGGTAAGGATCATAAAAATCAGTATGAACCATGACACCTGCGTTGTCTGACTTTGTCGCCCTATCTATCGCCTTTGACACCAAAAGCTTGTCATCTATCTTGTTAACTCTTTTTAGTATTGATTCCTTGTTAATCATTATTCTCCATTAAAGATAACCAAATTTAAACTTAGTGATTTTCAGATAGGAAATCACCTGTGGAAGGGGTGATTTCCTTGCTGGATAAAATCACTTTTAAATTTGGTTATTTTATAAAATGTTACGGATAAACATTATTATCAGTAATGCAATCAACGGTGAAAAATCCACCATCATGTTCCTTCCAAGGGGAGACCTTTCTATGATCCCTCTGATAGGAGCCAGCATGGGCTCTGTTATTTGATATATCAGCTTTATAAACTGGTTGTCTCTTGATATGGGCAGCCATGAAATTATGACCCGCGCCAATATTGCCAGTTCAAGAATTTGCAAAAGCCAAAGTATGGCTTTATATATGATTAGATTCATTGAAGGCCTCCATTGTATACAACCGGGTTTCCAATATATGTACTATTTTGAGATTTACCCGGCATATTTATTTTATCCAGGGAAAGACGCCTTTATTTCTAAGTTCGTCTTTAAAATCACCCATAATATCCACATTGTTCGGTGCAATGAGAAAAATCCCGGCAGAAACTTTTTGTATGTTCCCATCCAGTGCATAAACCGAGCCGCTCAAAAAATCAACAACTCTTTGGGCGGTTTCCTTGTCAACCTCTTCAAGGTTTATAACCACAGGCTTTTTGTTCTTCAGATGGTCGCAAATATCCTGTGCATCATCAAATGTTTCAGGTTGCATTATTACAACTTTAAATTGAGCTTGTGAATGAATATTTACTACTTTGTTCTGTTGCTTGTTCTGGCCGGAGTACAGAAATTTGGGTTGGTTTAGTTCCTCTTTTTGTCCTTCATGGCCTTCGTGCGCTTCCATTACATCTTCTTCCTCCGCTTCCCATCCGACAAAATTCAAAACCTTGTTCAAAATCTTTGCCATAGTGTATTACCTCCTGCTTGTCTTTAGTATTTAGAAAATCAGTATTCTCTCTATCATTTACCGCTTGATACACAATAATGCCGGCGCCACGGTAAATATTTAAGCAGTACGAACATCTAAAATCTTCAAATCATTGAGTTTCAGTTCCGGCAGCAGTCTGGCGTTTTCCAAATATCGCGGTACCTATCCGCACCATGTTAGCTCCTTCCTCAATTGCAACTTCAAAATCGTTGCTCATGCCCATGGATAAGTATTTCATATCTATATTATCAATATTTTCCTTCTTTATGTCAATAAATATTTCCCGCATTTCTCTAAAAACCCATCTTACTTCTTCCGGATTCACACATTTTGGGGCAACCGTCATAACTCCCTTTACCATCAAATTCCTGTATGAACTTGCAAGTCTGACAAAATTCCTTGCTTCGTCAGGCTTTATTCCAAACTTGGTGCTTTCATCAGCAACATTTATCTGAACGAGTATATCGGCTATAATACCCGCTTTTGAAGCCCTTTTCTGTATCTCTTCAACCAGCTCCAGCCTGTCGACCGAATGTATCAGCTTCACCTTTCCAATTATGTATTTTACCTTGTTTGTCTGAAGATGCCCGATCAAATGCCAATTACAATTTCTTTTTATTATATCGTACTTTTCATTAATTTCCTGAACCCTGTTTTCACCAAGATTTATAATTCCTGCATCAATAGCAGCAATTATTCTCTCAGGTTCAATGGTTTTTGAAACGGCAATCAGGTGAATGTCCTCCGGCAGTCTGCCGCATCTGGCAGCTGCCTTGCTTATCCTTTCCCATACCTGCTCAATATTTCTTTCAATATTAACGGAATCTTCACTCATTGATTTATCAGCTGCCCCTCCTGAATATTTTGCGGGTTTAACACAAACATGTCATATAGGCCTACCCCATTCCTATAAGCGTCGTTTGAACTTTCTATCACTGCAAATTCTTCATTCATGCCTTTTATCCGGATATCCCTGATGCTTGCATAATTTGCCTTTACCAGTGTAATTTTAGCCGTCATTGAGCTTTGATCAATCTGACTCAAGCTTTTTAGAGGCACTTTGTATCCGTCATAGGACTTTTTGATTATATCCACGCTTGCTTTTCTCAAGCCTGCTGTTTCGCTTATACCCTTGTCGACTTTCACCGCCAGTATGTACCTGCCGTCCTGCAGGTTTGATTTATAGTAAATTGACGTATCCATTACCTTATTTATATCATTTATCCTTATCCTTATACCGTCATCAACCTTAAAGTCCTTCGCTTTCTCACACTCCAGAGAAAACACTACAAAATACTCAAAGTCCTTTATTAACTTTGCAAATGGTTTGTTCAATTCTACAGACTTCCCGGAAAAGCTCTTCACATTCTCCCTTGTTTTTATGCCTTCCAGCATTTTTGGCGTCAGGTTCCTTATACCTGCCGGGTTAAGCATGCTTTCATAACCATCCACAGTATAGCAGATGATTCCGGGAGATTTTGTAATTATCTCTCCTTTATTTGCATTGATCTGCTGTTTTAGTTTTTCCCTGTCCTTCATCAGTGAATTCAGAAACGCATCCGCAGGGCCGCGATTCCCAATTATCTCTGCCTTTTTCTGCAGGATACCGTTTATATCATCCTTTAATGCCCTGGCTTTCGATATGCTGTTATTATTCCCCTGTTCAATCAACAGCTGAACTCTCTTATTGACTTCATTTTCCAGCCTGGCAATATCCTGAGAAAAAAACTCCTGATTTTCGCTCTTTTCCTTCTGTACTTTTAAAATACGCAGCTCCAAATCATTCAAATCATCATACATCTTCTTTGTGGAATCCTTCAAAATTGTCGCAACGGTAAAATTCGCAGGCACCTTTTCCCCATCGCTTACATTGGGTATGCACTTTCCTTCAAATGGAGACTTCATAATCTCCTCATCCCGCACAAGAAAGCCCTCCGTATTGATAGAGTCCTCTATAGAACCCATTCTGATCATATCGGTAGAAATGGTTTTCCCATAAATCCAGTGGACCAAAGAAGGAATATATACCAAAATAAATATTATTACCAGTATGCCGCCCTTTTTTACACTTTTTCTTTTGTTGAGTTCCATTTCCATCCCCCTGCTCATATTATACCTTATTAATGAGCACAGAATCTATCCTGCCGGCAAGTGCCATTTTTTATATTTTTATTATTCCTCTGTCCTTCATCATCTGAAATGCAATAAGCACTCCGATTTTTACGTGCTCATACACCAATCCGCCCTGCATATATGCAATATATGGCGGCTTTATGGGAGCATCGGCGCTCAGTTCTATGGAAGCGCCCTGTACAAACGCTCCTGCAGCCATAATCACAGGAGAATCATAGCCCGGCATATCCCAGGGCTGTGGGGTAACAAAGGCGTCCACCGGTGAGCCCTTCTGTATTCCCTGGCAGAACGCTATGAGACTTTCCGGATTCCCGAACCTGATGGCTTGAATGATATCACCGCGTTTTTCTGCAGGATAAGGTGCTGTATCATATCCCAGCCTCTTAGCCATGGCTGAGCAGAAAACAGCCCCTTTCAAGCTTTCCGCCACTACATGCGGTGCCATGAAAAGTCCCTGAAACATAGCCCTGTTGTGCCCCAGGGAGGATCCGACCTTCTTTCCCACGCCGGGGGTAGTAAGTCTCTCAGCTGCCCTTTTGACACATTTTGCACTACCGACTATGTAGCCTCCGGTAAGAGCCAAACCTCCTCCGGGATTCTTTATAAGGGACCCTGCTGCGATATCGGCCCCCGCCTCTATAGGCTCGCGTTCTTCCACAAACTCTCCGTAACAGTTGTCAACCAGGATTATAACATCCTTTTTCAGGCTGCGAATATGCCTGATGGTTCTTTCTATTTCTCCTGTCTTAATCGCAGGGCGCCAGCAATATCCTCTTGACCTTTGAATCAGTATCATCCGGGTTTTTTGGCTTATTGCCCTTTCTATGCCCGCAAGGTCTATATCACCATCTCCGACAAGTTCCACCTGGTTATATGAAACGCCAAACTCCTTCAGTGATCCCCCGCCTTCTCCCCTAAGCCCAATAACTTCCTCGAGCGTATCATATGGTTTTCCGGTCACCGACAGAAGTTCATCGTCCGGACGGAGATTCCCAAAAAGACACAGGGCAAGCGCATGTGTGCCTGAAACAATCTGATGCCTTACGAGTGCATCCTCTGCTCCGAAAACATCGGCATATACCGCATCCAAAATCTCTCTTCCCCTGTCGTCATAACCATAACCGGTAGTGCCCGAAAAGTGGGAGTCGCTGAGATTGTTACGCTGCATTGCTTTAATAACCTTTAATTGATTATATTCCTTCACGGCATCTATATCCCTGAAAACCTCTTCAATTTCTTTTTCGACCATTTCAGAAATTTTTATAACATCATCCTTTACCCCAAACTCGTTTTTTATTAGCAATTGCGATTTAAAATTCATTGTCTACCCCTCTTTTATCATATTCTTTTCTATTTTATACAAGCTTAGGTACTAATTCAATATTTCTGGCTTTATTTTCTTTCATGCAACAATATGACTAATCGCCTGAATTACATTACATAATACCGTGTTCCCTGTCCTTGAAACTTTTTCTCAAATAATATAGTATAATAAGCATCTTAAAATGAAGCAACATAATTAATATATTGTTATAATTCAGGTGCATGAACATGAAACTGACCTTTACCGCAGATGAAAATTCAAATGGCAGGACTGTCAAGCAAATACTGAAATCAAATCTGGGATTATCCGAGAGGCTGATAAAGAAGCTTAAATTCAGCAGCAACATACTGTTGAATTCCATTCCTGTTCACGTAAATGCCGTTGTAAAACAGAATGATATAATAGAGGCAAATATTGATTTTGTAGAAAGTTGTGATGGTATTGCGCCTGAAAATATTGCAATCGATATCATTTATGAAGACGACTGTTTGATTGCCTTGAACAAACAGCCCCATATCGTAGTACATCCCACCTCCACACACCAGAACGGCACTGTTGCCAATGCGCTGCTGTATCATTACCGTACAACGGGAACAGAAAGGAAAATCAGACCTGTCAGCCGTCTTGACAGGGATACAACCGGCATTATCATTTTTGCAAAAAATGAGTTTGTACAGGAAGCACTCATACGTCAGATGTCCGACAAAACATTCAGAAAAGAATATGTTGGTATAGTCAACGGTATATTGAAGGATACGAGCGGCACTATAGCCCTGCCCATAGAAAGAAAGCCGGGAAGCATCATGTTGAGACATACTGCAGACACAGGAGCACCCGCTGTTACTCACTATACTGTTCTTGAGCACCTTAATGATGCAACTTTTGCAAGGTTTTCGCTGGAAACCGGAAGGACCCACCAAATCCGGGTTCACTGCCAGGCTATCGGCCACCCTTTGGCAGGTGACACACTGTATTCCTCCATATCGACAGATATCATCGACAGGCAGGCCCTTCATTCCCAATCAGTCAGTTTCATTCATCCATATTCAGGAAAATATATGTCTTTAAATGCCCCCATCCCGGGCGACATGCTCAGGATGCTGGAAATATTAAGAAAATAATCCCTCTATTGTTTACAATTTTTTACATTAATGTTATTATATAATAATACAAATGATAATGTTGTTCGTTATTGGAGGGAATGCCGTGGAGATTCTCAAGGAGCGTTATACCATAACCGAATTGAGTGAAAGGCTGAATGTAACCGACCATGCATTAAGATATTATGAAAAGGAGTTTCATCTCGCTATTCCGAAGGATGCACGTGGAAGAAGATATTATACGACTGACCTGGCGAACACTATGTACCAGATAGTCAAAATGAGAAGTGAAGGCCTTGAAATAAAAGCCATAAAAAAAATCCTCACTTCCGAAAACCATATGCCTGACCCGCCTCCGGTTGTTCAGGAGGATTCTTCCGTTTCCATGCTCCCATTGTATTCGTCTGAAAGTTCAAACCAGCTCAAAACCTTTTTTGATGAGTTTCAGCATCAACTGACAACCAGTGTTTCCGCTGAAGTCATATCGGCGAAAGAGCAGTTGTCCAGGGAAATGTATAAAACCAAGCTTGAGCTGGGGGCTTGTGTTGAGAATAGTGTGAGAAGGCTTGAGTCAAAAATGGAAAGGCACTTTCAGGAAGTGGACCGCTCACTGGGAAACTGGCGTGAGCGTAACAACAAAAATTTCTTAAGAAAGTTCATTAATAAAGTTTTTTAGAGGGGTTACCATGAGCATAACTTTCTTTTTTTTCATCTCATTCATTCTTTTATCCATCCTGTTTTTCCTTCCAGCTCTTTTCCCACGTTGTTCATGCTGCAAAAAATTCAAACCCAGACCATTTTTCAAGCTGCATGCATCTGTAAAAATCGGGCTGGGCTATTCGGTAAATTCATCCGTATGCAGCAAATGCAGCATCCGGTACAACATAAACAGCCTTGACGACCTGAAAAGGCTGAAGGAAATAAAGAGAAAAATCGAAACAAATATATGATTCCTTTTTTACAGACATTTTCATTTGTAAAATGCAATCCCAACCAGTATATTTATACCCTCTCAAAGATACCCTATAAATAACCCTTTGCATGTTAATATCAAATTTAATTCGGAAATATTCAATAAAACATATTTTTGGGTTTACAACATAAAAAACACTCTGCAAATTATTATACAGAGTGTTTTTATGTTATTTTAATAATTTTAATTCTAACCTACCTTTAACTCCAAACGCAGTTTATCTGCTACCATTGCTATGAATTCAGAATTGGTCGGCTTCCCTTTACCTATGCTTACGGTATATCCAAACAATGAATCTATTGCATCAACCTGTCCTCTGCTCCAGGCGACTTCAATGGCATGCCTTATAGCCCTTTCAACTCTGCTTGGTGTAGTATTGTACTCGCGGGCAATTGACGGATACAACTGCTTTGTTATTGAATTTATAATATCAAGGTCTTTAACAACCATCATTATTGCGTCTCTTAAATACTGGTAACCTTTTATATGGGCAGGTACTCCGATTTCATGCATTATATTGGTCACTTCCGCCTCAAGGTTTCTCGGGGGTGAAGAAAAATGAGAATGTCGGATGTCACTGGAATAATCA
>CALMWN010000118.1 GCA_937873555.1 uncultured Clostridia bacterium | reverse complement strand
GAATATTCTTCTGCTTACCTCTTCCGCAACTGGAAGATCCCCATGCTTATATCCAAGATGTTTAAAAGCATCTTGTAAATGCAGAGACTTCTGATAATAAACCATTGTTGGAATACCAGCTGCTTTAAGCTTTTCCTGACATAACGACCTTTGCTCACTGTTTTCAGCCAATATTGAATACTGCGCCCAGACAGATAGATATCCTTCAGGTACTAAAGGCGTTTTAAACAAGCCCTCAAGCTCTTCTGTATATCTAGCAGCAGCAAGGTTTCTGGCTTTCACCTCACCATCAAATGCAGCAAGCTTAGGTAACAAAACCGCTGCCTGGACGGTATCAAGTCTCGCATTCAACCCAATCCTAACATTTTCGTACTTATCACTTCCCTGTCCATGAACCCTGATGGATTTAAGCTTTGATGCAAGTTCATCATCATTCGTAAATATTGCTCCTCCATCTCCGTAGCATCCTAATGGTTTTGCTGGAAAGAATGAAGTAGCAGCAGCATCGCCAAAGCTGCATGCCTTTCTTCCCTTATATATGGCGCCAAACGCCTGCGCTGCATCTTCTAAAATCTTTAAGCCATATTTTGAAGCGACCTCATTTATACCGTCATAATCTGCTGATAATCCGAACAGGTCTACAGGAATAATGGCTTTAGGAGTCAGCTTCCCATCCTTTAATACTTTTGAAATTGCTTTACCCAGCAGTTTGGGATTTATGTTGTATGTATCGGGATCAATATCAACAAAAACAGGTGTAGCTCCAAGAAGAGATATAACCTCTGCAGTAGCCATAAAAGTAAAGGGTGTAGTAAACACTGCATCACCAGGTCCTATTCCCCAGGCCATCAAAGGCAAAAGAAGAGCATCAGTGCCATTTGAACAGGTAATAACATGTTTTGCACCAACATATTCCCCGAGCTTCTTCTCAAGTTCCATAACCTCGGGCCCCATAATATACCTTCCGTTATTAAGAACCTTCTGAATATTTGCATCAATTTCTTCTTTTAGATGCTTATATTGTGTAGCCAAATCAATAAACTGTATCATTTTATTTCTCCTCCCTCAGCAAACCATTTTCTTCGATATATTTCCTGCCACATCGGGTACAGTAGTAGGTTCCATGTCCATTCAGGATCTCTCCGCATTCACAAGTCCATCCTTTTCTCTTCGCAGGTACACCCATCATTACAGCATAATCAGGTACATCACTTGCTACAACAGCTCCAGCTGCAATAAACGCATGTTTTCCTACAGTATGACCGCACACAATTGTTGCATTGGCTCCAATACTGGCACCTTCTTTTACCAAAGTATGCAAATAGAATTCCGATCCTCTCTGTGGGTATTTGCACCTGGGCATCTTAATGTTTGTAAAAACCATTGAAGGCCCACAAAAAACATAATCCTCCAGCTCTACACCCTCATATACCGATACATTGTTTTGTATCTTTACATTGTTGCCAATACGCACGTTATTAGCAATATTGACATTCTGGCCTAAAGAACAATTTTCCCCTATCCTTGCTCCCTTCTGAACATGAGAAAAATGCCATACCTTTGTACCTTTTCCTATGACTACATCATCATCAACATAGGAGCTTTCATGAACAAAAAATTCCTTACCGTCTGCCATATCAGCCATCTCCTTTTATGTATTAAGACATTCCTGAACTTTTTCCAAAACCTTTACAACCTCATGCCCGCTTCTGCCATCTGCAATTTCAATCCTGCCATTAAGGTTGTTAATAAAATACCTGAGTTCATTCTCAAGTGGGGCATACTGCTCATACTGTATTATTTCATCTGGTTCTTCAACCTTCACAGGTAAGCCATCTTTCCAGTCGATTCTTTTATTGTAGAAAACTATATACTTGTCCTTTGAGGAATCTTCAAAAGAAAGCATACCCTTGTTGCCAATCACAACGAGCCTCTGCTCTTTAAACGGATGCAGCCATGAAACAAATATATGGGCTTGTATATTGTCAGGATATTTAAGATGTGCCATTGCTACATCATCAATATTATTCTGCAGGAATTTCGAGCCATGAGCTTTTATATCGATGCACGGTTTACCTACTAAATAATCAATGACAGATATGTCATGCGGAGCAAAGGACCAGAAGACATTCTCCTCAGTGCGAACAGTACCGAGGTTTAATCTTGTTGAATATATGTAGTGAGGCTGCCCTATTCTTCCACTATCTATCACTTCTTTAATTTTTCTTATTGCAGGGTGGAACAAAAGTAAATGCCCAACCATAAGGCGGGCATTGTTTTTTTCTGCAATATTTATTAATTCGTCTGAATCTCTTGAAGCAAGTGTTAATGGTTTTTCGATGAGTGTGTGGCAGCAATTCTCTAGCAGCTTCTTACCTATTTTATAATGAGTTTCAGCTGGAGTGGCTACTATATACCCATCAAACCCTTTAGTTATCGCTTTATCCAAATCAGTAAATCCTTTAATTGGGTATTTTGAAAGCAGCTCTGCTAACCTTTTTTCACTACTTTCAACTATGCCACCAAGATTGCCCATCTCATACAAGGTCCTGATGTGATTTTGACCCCATCGACCTCCGCCGATTACACAAATCTTACTCCCCATAATCTATTCACCCCATATTTTATTTATAATCCTTTAGTACTTCGACTATCTTTTCAGCAGCATGTCCATCTCCAAAAGGATTACCCCGTTTATTAATATCCGGTTTCGTATTCATAGCTTTATTTAATATATCTTCCTTATTAACATGAACAAGTACATTCCATCCACACTCAAGAGTTTCGATCCATTCAGTTTGTTCCCTAATAGTGACACAAGGTGTTTCAAGCATCCAGGCTTCTTTCTGAAGTCCACCTGAGTCAGTCAAGACTTTCTTAGCATTTGAAGTCAGCATTAACATTGGTAAGTACCCCACAGGTTCTATTAATATAACATTAGTTGGAATAATGTCATATTGCAGTATAAGTTTTCTCGTACGCGGATGAATAGGCATCAGAACCGGCATATCCATTTCAGAAAATGCTTCAAAAATTGCACAGAGTCTTCTTTTATCATCAGTGTTTTCTGCTCTGTGCACAGTCGCGAGATAGTAGTTTTTAGCAGTTAAATTTAAAACAGATCCTTCGAGTACATGCATGTCGCTAATAAGCTTATCCCATGAAAACCTTGACTTTGCAATCTCAATGTTATATAAGACTGCATCATACATGACATCACCAGTATTATGCACTCCCTTTGTTATACCTTCTCGTGCCAAATTATCCACCGCCGTTTGTGTCGGACATGAGAGTATGGTGGAAATATGGTCGGTAAGGATACGATTTTGTTCCTCAGGCATTATCATATTAAAGCTTCTTAGTCCTGCTTCAATATGAAATACTGGAATATGTAATTTACTCGCTGCAAGAGCTCCAGCCAGTGTAGAATTAGTATCCCCATATACGAGCATACCATCTGGCTTTTCACAAAGAAGTAATTCTTCAATTTTCTCTAGCATTCGTCCGGTCTGTACTCCATGGTTGCCTGATCCTACTCCTAAGTTATATTCAGGTTTAGGGATGCCAAGCTCGTTAAAAAATACGTCAGACATATTAGCATCATAATGCTGGCCGGTGTGTACTAATATCTCTTTGTGCTGTTGTCTAAACACGGCTGAAAACGGTGCCGCCTTAATAAATTGAGGACGGGCGCCAATTACTGTTAATAATCTCATTTTAGCGTTTCCCTTTCTCAGAAATGTTATGATTTTTTATTTTAATTACTCGAACGACAGCAGAACCGTGTAACATCAAATTTATCTAGTTTCCCAAAAACTCCGTTCATATTTTTGTTGACGATAGTTTAACAATTTAGATTTACATATTCTTTTTATTACTAACAGATTATTTGAGCAAAGTATCTATAAACTTAAAATGAATGTAAGCGTCAAATAAAACGACGCCTCGGAATCAATAAAAAAATATGAGATAATACCTTCATTGAAAATAAAGAACTCAATGGAGGTGTTTTTGTTGACAGAAAATATTAGTTCTAATGACTGGAAAAATCTGATTGATAGCTACGAACAAAGCGGCCTATCTGCCGTTAAGTGGTCCGAACAAAATAATCTCAGTGTTCATAAACTCCGCTACTGGCAGAAGAAATTCAAACGGCAAACTACCAAAGAAACTCTCAAAGAGCAGCAATGGGTTTCTATTCCTATGAAACAGAAAGATTCTCAAGCAAAAATCAATGTAAAAATTGGTTCCTTTTGTGTTGAGGTTCAATCGGGATTTAACAAGGAACTTTTGATCCAGGTGCTGGATACAATGCAAATCCTTGAGGATTTATTGCCTTGGTCGGAAAAACTTCCTGAATGTTTCAAAGTGAATAAAAAGAATAGATCATAGCTCTACTTTCATGTAGGGCTTTTCATTTATCTTGCTGTCAAGGTGTATTCCTATTTGTCGCTTACAAATGAATTCCATATTGCAATATGAGTAAGAGCTTGTTTTTCTCATATATCCACTTAAGGATAATCGATATGGTAGTCGACCAGAGCCAAAGCTCAACAAGCCAGTATTACCTTGGATATTCAAATTTGTTAAACTTTCAAAAAGAATTTCAAAGTATCAATATGGATTTAGCCCAGTTTTCTTGTTAGCCTCCATTATGTTGTAAATTGTGGCACCCGTATTGGCACTTCTGAGTATGTTTAGACACCACATTTTTCTTCCCTTAACAAAAACTTGATGGATTGTTCACCACAATTATTATCCAACTCAAATACCCATCCTTCAGTAAATATTATAATTATTCCAATTCATTCCATTAATATCTAATCACTCACCAAAGGTGTATCTGGAAATACATACTGTGCTTGATATTTCAACATGCACAAAAGCATCGAAAGCGAGGCGACTGTGTAGTATATTGTCTTATAATATAGCCCCTTTGGTATAGCATCCTTTAATGCTGAAAACAAACAGCTTTATTCGCAAAAGATCGGAATATTTTTATACATATCTTTTTCAATTCTCACCAACATAACCGGTGAATTTAATTTAGATTAACAAAAAGTGTATTAAAGTGATATGAATTTTTACTTAATGTGTGCAAATTGAATGCTCTTACCAG
>CALMWN010000117.1 GCA_937873555.1 uncultured Clostridia bacterium | reverse complement strand
AGATTTCTGCCTGTCTCGTGGGCTCGGAGATGTGTATAAGAGACAGCAGTATTTCATTGGCCAGCCACTTCAGAGACAGTTTTTCATTGCCTATATTGGACTGTACATGCTTTAATATGCTTGAAATCAGCTTGTTGTGTCTGCCCACTATAAATTCACGGTTTGCCCCGGCAAGGCTGTTTGCCGCCTCTGTGATAAAGCACCTTATTTTGTCCAGCGTATCCATCCTCCGTATCTCAACAACACCGCCGATATGCCTGTCAAGTTCATTAGCCCTGCACTGCCTGATGATTGCCAAAAAAAGCTCCATACAGTATGTTTTGCTTTTATAGAGGCCATAGTTCATAGCTTTAAGTTCATTGAAAAAATTATTGATTTCGCTTTCAAGGACTTCTAAATTACCGCTTTTTACAGTCATTGCCATCTTTTCATAATCAAAAATCATCTCCATATCGTCGGTTTTATCCTTATACAACTGTACATCCTTCGTGGATATGATGCTTCCCTTGCCGGAATAAAAGGCATATTCCATATATTCCTGGACTTCCTTGTAGAGCATGGGGATTTCCTCAAAAAATCCGTTATTACTAAAGGCAGTGCTGACTTCGATATTGTTATAATAGCAAAAGCCTACTTTGACGCTGTTTATTATCTCTATTACCCTTTCGTCATCACAGGCTTTCACCAATGCCAGAACCTGATTCTTGACTATGATGTCCGAATAGACCTCCGGTTCTTCCTTCAGTTCCTTTATTATGCTGCTTAGCACATACATCTCTTCAAAGCCGTGTTCCCCCTCGGGCTGGAATAATATCAGCCTTACCTCCTGGTTCTCGATATTCAAAAGCTTGCAGTAATATTCAATTTCCTCCCTTGTATAACTCCGGTTCATGATAAAGTCCCTTAGAAACTGTTCCTTGACCAAAGGCATAACTTTTTCAAGGCTTAACTTGTACTGTCTTATGTCCTCTTCCCGGTTCTCCTTTTGAAGCAGTTCACTCTTAACGTCTTTCAACACCTCGTTTATGCTTGTTTCGCTGCATGGTTTAAGCAGGTAATGTTTAACCCCGTAACGCATTGCCCTGTTTGCAAGTTCAAACTCTGCAAAGCCCGATATAACTACAAATATCACTTCCGGCAGCTTCTCTTTAACCTTGGCGACCAGTTCCAAACCATCAAGAACAGGCATTTTAATATCAGTTATGACTATATCCGGAGGGTTTTTCATAATCATATCGTATGCCTCTATTCCGTTTGCGGCAGCACCGGCAGGTTCCATTCCCTGTTGTTCCCAGTTTATCATGGCAGCAATGCCTTCCCGTATAATTCTTTCATCATCAACAATAAGAAGTTTATACACCCGTATCCTCCCCCTCGGCAGGAAGGCGGATAAATACAGTTGTACCCTTTTCCTTCCCGCTTGTCACAGAAATACCAAAGCCTTCACCATACATGATTTTTATTCTCCGGTCTATATTCATCAACCCTATGCCAAGCCCCCTGGGTTTGAAATCGGTGTTGTTCAGCTTTTCCAGCGTTTCAGTGTCAATACCCGGGCCATTGTCTTCAACAATAACCTTAATATAGTCGGCTTCCTTTGCAGCTTTTACGTTAATGCTGCATACGTCAAGCATATTTTCCAGGCCGTAATTGATGGAATTTTCCACTATGGGCTGCAGCGTCAGCTTGGGTATCCGGCACCTTTTGAATTCCTCACCTATCTGCATATTAAAATCCAGTCTTTCTTCATACCTGATCTTCTGGATGTTTATATAATATTCAAGCAGTCTGATTTCGTCCTCAAGAGTGACAACATTCTCTTTTGTGGTAATTGAGCTTCTGAGCAGGTTCCCGAGAGACTCAACCATCATGGAAATACTCTTCTGATTGTTTATCTTTGCAAGGCAATTGATTGATTCAAGGGTGTTATAAAGGAAATGTGGATTTATCTGAGCCTGCAAGGCCTTATATTGTGCATCCTTGACGGCCAGCTGCTTTACATAGTTGTCCTGGATGAGGTTGCTGATCTTCACAACCATCATGTCAAAATCCTTTTCCAGGTATCCTATCTCATCAAGCCTGTAGTTATCCGGACCTTCCTTATCAACTACTTCAAAATTCCCCTCTTCTACTCTTTTCATTTTGGCAGCCAGTGAATCAATTGGCTTGGTCAGATTTTTGGCAAGCTTCAAGCTTACTATGATCGAGGTGAAGAATACGACAGCAAATACAATAAGCAAAATATTTCTTATCAGAATTATCTTGTTGAAAACACTCTCATATGGAATAAAATTGAAATATTTCCATTTTGTAAAATCCGAAGTTATCTGGGAAATGAAGTATTTCTTATTGTTTATGTTTTCAAGGGTATATCCGTTAGTCCTGTCCATTACCCGCTCTTTTAAGTCCTCACCAAAATTCCCATGTATTGTGTACACAGTTTTGTCTCCTGACCGGATTACAAGGTTGACTTCATTTTTATAGGCGGGAGACAGACTCTGACGTACCAGCCCTTCCATATCGACAAATATCATGAGTGTTCCAAGGTATTCCAGGCTCAGGTCCGGTGCCGCCCTTACGGTACGTGCAAGGATCAGCCCGGATGATCCGTCATATGGTTCGATGTATGTAATAGCACCTTCTTTTTCCCCGGCTCTTTCCTCTATCTGTTTTACAAACCCCGCAGGTACGTTGACCGCATTATTTCCTGCAAGGTATTGTATTCCCTGGGTATCCAAGAAAATTATATATGCCACGTTTTTCTCCTCTACAGAACTTGCAATAAGCCTGTCTATGAGCATGCGGATTGCCGTATACCTGTCATAGGACTGTGTATTCCTTTTTGCAGAAATAAGGTATTCCTGTATATTGGCATCCGATACTATCGAATAGGAAAGCTTTTCAATCTTTTTCAGTTCATTTTCAATACTGACGGATGAAAGGTTCAAGACCTGGGCAGATTCATTGTATATTATTTCATCATAAACATTCAACGTTACCTGAAGAGTGGCAAGGCTTATGGAACATACTACAAATACAGTCAGGAGCAGGACGATAAACAGCTTGTTCTGTATCTTCAGGTTCCCGTAGAAGGTTTTCATATCCGTAAGTTTTGTGTGGATTTCATTTTGCGGGCCGGTATTTGTATTCATCAGGTTTGTATTCAAAGCAGCTCATCCCTTACTATTCAATATGTAACCACAGCTTCTTTAACAACAGCTTTCCCATACTTGTTTGTTGCACTGACAGTAATTCTGTTTGTACCTTTGACCAGCTTCATTTATATATCATAAAGCATAAATTATATAATTCAACAAAAAAATTGATTCCCCTTTTAAAGAAACACCAGCCATTACTAATTTTATATCTGTACAAATTATTAAACATGGTTTATTATATTAAATCATGATTATACAACTCTGTCACAACATTAAATTATGGAAATATTGCCGTTGAATTTTTGTTATGGAAAAAACAAGAATACTTGCATCACATTCACCGGCAATAATTTCAGTGTAATGTCGCAACATAGGTTTTGGGGGAATTTGCCATGGAAAAGCAACCGGTCATGATACATAAATGGCTTATACTGTTCAACGTCTCCGTATCGGTATTTATGGCTACATTGGATGGAAGCATTGTAAATATAGCTCTTCCTGTAATTTCAAGGGAGCTCTCGGTCAACATAAGTTCGGTTCAATGGGTTGTCACTTCTTACCTGCTCACCATCTCAGTACTTTTACTCATATGGGGTAAGATATCGGATATGTATGGAAGAAAGAAAATTTTCGCATTCGGCTTTATCATTTTTACGGTTGGCTCCGGAATGTGCGGGTTTTCAAACAACCTGGACATGCTTGTTGTGTCACGTATTTTGCAGGCCATAGGAGCATCTGCGATGATGGCGCTTAGCCAGGGCATAATAACCTCAACCTTTCCTCCTTCAGAAAGGGGCAGGGCCCTGGGAATCAATGGAACTACAGTGGCAATAGGAAGCCTTGTCGGGCCGAGTATCGGAGGAATCCTTGTGCATTCCTTCAGCTGGCAGTCAATATTTCTTATCAATATACCCATCGGGATATTGGGTACAGTGCTTACTTTTTCAATTATTCCGGAAATTCATGAACCTTCCGAGTCAAAAGAATTCGATTATAAAGGCTCATATATGTTTATTGCCTCCATACTCCTGCTCTTTGTCGGACTGCTCTTGATCCAGGAAGGCTCAATTTCATTCGGAATTTTTGTTCCCATGTTTTTATTGTCGATAATCATACTTTATTTGTTTATAAACCATGAAGGAAAGGTTTCCAATCCCCTCATATATCTAAGCCTGTTCAGGATAAAAGTGTTCTCGATGGGCATAAGCTCTGCTTACCTTTCCTTCATAGCCATAAATTCCACAATACTATTTGTACCGTTCTACCTCCAATATGCGCTGAATCTTAACACTTTAACGTCCGGACTGCTGTTATCCTTCTATCCTGCCACTTCAGCAATAGTAGCTCCCATAAGCGGCTGGCTTTCCGACAAGATAAGCTACCGTCCCCTTACGGCCACAGGGCTCTGTATAAACACAATAATTCTTTTCAGGATAGCAACCCTGAATGCATCGACATCCTTTGTGGAGATAGCAGTGCTTATGATGTTGTTGGGCGCAGGTGCGGCTATTTTTCAATCTCCCAACACCAGCAGCATAATGGGTTCCGTACAAAGAAACCAGCTTGGAATAGCAGGCGGAATAACCGCTTTGTTCAGAAACCTTGGCATGGTATCCGGTACAACACTTTCTGTGCTTATATTCTCCTTCTCCACAAAAATGAATATAAACAGCCTCTCAAATGGCAGTGTTGCTTTTGACACAGCACTTTTCCTGAAGGGCTTCAGACTGGTCCTGGTATTTGCAGGGTTGTCCTGTTTTACGGCTGCCATCATAAACCTGACCAGGGTGCTGAAGGTTGACCCCGGGGCCGGGGCAGGAGCAAAAACATGAAAGTCTGTAAGGCAGCTTGCCCCACAGACTTTCATGCATGGTATTTCACAGGTTATTTAAACAGTAATGCTCTATTTCTTCATTTTCAGAACGCTCTTTACCGCTGCCACTATACTGTCGCTTGAAAGTCCGAACTCTTTCATGAGGGTATCCGGATCGCCGGATTCTCCGAATCTATCCATAACACCTACCATCCTTACGGGAACAGGATAATTCTGAGCCAGAACCTCCAGTACTGCGCTTCCCATGCCGCCCATTACCTGGTGCTCTTCTGCCGTTACAACCGCACCGGTTTTCTGTGCAGCTTCAATAATTGTCTGAGCGTCAATTGGCTTGACCGTATGATTATTTATAACCATGACGCTTATACCTTCCTTCGCGAGCTTTTCAGCTGCAACCAGGCTTTCATACACCATTACTCCGCATGCAACTATGGCTACATCCGATCCTTCCCTGCAGCAGTATGCCTTTCCTATTTCAAAAGGTGTAGATTCATCGGTGACAACCGGTACTTTCTCTCTTCCAAATCTTATGTAAACAGGTCCGTTGATTTTAGTGGAGGCCAGTGTAGCCTTTCTGGTTTCTATGGCATCCGTCGGTACTACAACTGTCATGTTCGGCAGGCATCTCATCAGGGAAATCTCCTCCAGCGCCTGATGAGTTGCACCGTCAGCACCGACTGATATTCCGCCGTGAGCTCCTCCAAGCTTTACGTTGAGGTTGTTGTAGCATACGGTTGTCCTGATCTGGTCCCATGCCCTTCCTGCCAGGAAAACCCCATAATTGCTTACAAAAGGCATCTTGCCTTTAAGACTCATTCCCGCAGCAACACACATCTGGTTTTGCTCAGCTATTCCCATGCTCAGGAACCTGTCGGGGAATTTCTTCTGGAACCAGTCAACCCTGGTGGAACCTGTTATATC
>CALMWN010000116.1 GCA_937873555.1 uncultured Clostridia bacterium | reverse complement strand
TCCTTTTTTGGCGTTTCGCGGTTTGTCCCACATAAATGGAGGTGCGGATATTGAATGCGTATGCAAAATATTTCGTGAAAAAGTTTTTCTGGTATTTCCTCACAATGATTATAGCCATTAGTTTGAACTTTATTTTGCCGCGGCTTATTAAAGGCAATCCCGTCAGTGTGATAGTATCTCAGATGACCGCAGGAATTACCGACAGTGATTCCATAAAGAAGGTCTATCAGACATTTGCACAGGAATTCGGTGTTGATAAACCAATCATCACACAATATTTTATTTTCTTGAAAAACCTCATAACAGGCAACCTGGGTACATCATTCGGCTTTTATCCCAAAAAGGTTTCAACCGTGCTTGCCTCAGCTGTTCCCTGGACCATTGCCCTTCAGCTGCCGGCTATTTTAACTGGGTGGATACTGGGGAATGTACTTGGAGCATTTGCTGCATATAAAAGGGGAGTCTTTGACAAAGTAATTTTCCCAACAGCATTATTCATACATTCGATTCCCTTTTTTACATTGGCCATCATTCTGTTATACACTTTCGGACTTACATTGAAATTGTTCCCTACCGGTGGAGGTTATGATTTCGATATGATTCCACAGCTGAACCTGCCTTTCATACTGTCTGTGATCCGTCATCATACTCTTCCATACCTGTCCATAGTATTGGTCATGATAGGGGGTCAGGCGATAGGAATGAGGGAAATGTCCATCTATGAGCTGAATGCCGATTATGTCCTGTACAGCAAACTGTTAGGCATAAAAGACTCCAGGGTTGTACGCTATGTATTCAGGAATGCGATGCTTCCACAGATTACGGGACTTGCTCTTTCTATCGGAAATATGGTGGGAGGCGCCCTGATATGCGAAATCGTATTCAACTACCCCGGAATAGGTACCTGGCTGTTTGCTTCAATCAGGCAGCTGGATTATCCCATGATATCAGGATGCACATTGCTTATTACCCTCTCTGTTTTACTGGCCAACTTTACAATAGAGATAATTTATGGACTGGTAGACCCGAGAATCAAGGCTGCACAAATGGAGGATAATTAGTATGAAAAACACAATCAGAATATTGTTGAAGTCACCCAAATTCCTGATAGGGGCGGGGATGCTTTTATCGATGATAATTTTGGTAACTGCATATCCTGCAATTAACAAAAAGGATCCTCTTGAAATGATGGCGCTTGCATTTCAAAAGCCAGGGAATGAACTGCTTCTTGGATCGGACAATTTCGGGAGGGATCTTTTCCTGGAGCTTATGTACGGAATAAGGACTTCTATTCGCGTCGGATTGATTGCAGGAGTTTTCGCGACTGTTATAGGTCTAACAATAGGACTATCCTCGGGTTACATAGGCGGACTGACCGATAACATACTTACTACCATTACAAATATGTTTATTGTAATCCCTTCCTTTATAATATTGATACTTGTATCAGTAAGTATAAATTCCAGAAGCTCAATAGTGACAGCTATGATAATAGGGTTCACAAGCTGGCCCTGGACAGCAAGGGCTGTCCGTGCCCAAACCTCATCCTTGAGGAACAGGGACCACGTCAACATTGCCAAAATATCGGGGCACGGCACTCCCAGGATCATTGCCTTTGAAATACTTCCCTACATTGCCTCCTATGTGGTCATGGCCTTCGTGCTTCAAACCGCTCAAGGCATACTGTCCGAGGCTTCAATTTCCATGCTGGGCCTTGGGCCATTCAACACCATTTCACTGGGAATATTGCTGAACTGGGCTCTGGTGTTCGAAGCACCGGTGGCAGGAGCCTGGTGGGCTTTTATCCCTGCTGCATTGTCAATAGCGATAATTACTTACTCACTTTTCTTGATGAATATTGGGATGGATGAAATATTCAATCCCAAGATAAGGAGTTAGTCATGGCTGAAAACATTCTGGAGGTAAAAGAATTAAAAACCTATTACAAGACAAGGTTAAAGGAGTATGTTTATGCTGTGGACGGGGTGTCCTTCGAGCTTCCGGAGGGAAAAACCCTTGGAATCGCAGGGGAATCCGGCTGCGGAAAGTCAACCCTGGCATTAAGTCTGATGGGATTCTATTTTCCACCCCTGTTTTATAAAAGCGGTTCCATATTCATCAACGGGACAGATATAATGAAGTTGAACAAGGAACAACTCAGGACCCGTATATTGGGAAGAGAGATAGCATACATTCCACAGGCGGCAATGAACGCATTAAATCCCACACTGAAAATAATAAATTTTATAGAAGATATCATGAAGGAACACAGGCCGGAATTGAGCAGACAGCAGGTAAGAATGCTGGCTTCGGAACGCTTTGAAACCCTGAATCTATCTTCCAGGGTATTAGATTCCTACCCAAATGAATTGTCCGGAGGGATGAAACAAAGGACGGTAATAGCCATTTCCACAATATTGAATCCCAAAGTGCTCATAGCCGATGAACCTACTTCTGCCCTGGACGTTACTTCGCAAAAGGTAGTTATCAAGCTTTTGAAGGAATTACTTAACAGAAAGTACATCAAGTCACTTGTATTTATAACTCATGAGCTGCCGCTTTTGTACCATGTTACCGACGATATCATGGTTATGTATGCCGGAGAGATAGTTGAGAGGGGAACAGCACATGATATGGTGTTTGAACCGCTTCATCCCTACTCAAGGAAGCTTATGGGATCAATTATAGTTCCGGAGGAAGGCATGAAAAATCAGAAGCTTTCTGCCATTCCGGGGGCACCTCCCAATTTGAAGCACACAATTGAAGGCTGCAGGTTTGCAGACAGGTGCACATATGCCACTGCTGAATGCAAAAAGGGGAAGGCCGAAAGCAGGTTAATAAATAACCGCTCTTACAGATGTATTTTCGATGTCGGAGCTTTAAAGGAGATGTATGAGAATGGACATGAATGATATCCTATTGAGCGGGAGGCATGTTACAAGGGATTTCGGTTTTGGCAGGAACAAGGTTGTAGCTGTGAATGACATAGACTTTGATTTTCACGAAGGAGAAATTATTTCTATAGTTGGTGAAAGCGGAAGCGGAAAAACTACTCTTGCCAAAATGATCACGGGCCTTCTTAAGGAAACCTCGGGGGAGATCATGTACAGGGGTAGACCAAGGGATCTTAAAACTCAAAAGAAAAGGAAGGAATACTGGAAAGATATACAGGCAATTTTCCAGGATCCTTTTTCTTCCTTCAATCTGTTTCACAGGGTTGAAAAGCTTCTGATTGATTGTTTCACACTCAAGGGGATCAAGCTTTCCAGGGAGGAACAGAATCAAAAGCTCAGGGAAGCCTTCAGCTTCGTAAACCTCAAATATGAGGAACTGTACAATAAATATCCGTTCGAACTTTCCGGAGGCCAGATGCAAAGGCTGATGATAGCAAGGATATTTGTGCTGAACCCGAAGGTATTGATTGCAGACGAACCTACATCAATGATTGATGCCTGCTCCAGATCCACTATCCTGGATATGCTGTTGAAGCTGAGGACAGAAAACAATATGACAATAATATTTATTACTCACGATGTAGGATTGGCTTATTATGTAAGTGACACCATATACATCATGCAAAAAGGGGAGATAGTGGAGAGAGGAAAGGCTGAGGATATTGTGATAAATCCTCAGCACAACTATACAAGACAGTTGATTTCCGATGTGCCCAAAATACACACTTCCTGGGATGTCGGCTGAAGTAAAAGTCAGAACTGAATGTACATGCAGTTATCAGGCAACTCCTTTTTGCTCACCGGCCTTGCCAATGACAATAATAATCGCAAATAGGGCTATCGAAGCAAAGTTGATAATTGACGAACACAGAAAAACAGTTCCGATTCCAAGCCTGTCACTCAGAAGCCCCCCAAGGATGCTTCCTATGACCCGGGATATTCCAATACCTACCAAACTGCTCAGGGTCTGTCCCGAGGCCCTTAGCTCCCTGGGTATCTCCTTGCTTATATATACGGCGAGGCAGTACGTAAATACAACATAAGAAAACCCATGCATTACATTTATTAGAAGAATAGGGTATATACCAGTTACAGTATTGAGCAGCAGCCATCTTATCCCCATTACTGCCGCAGAGGATATCAGTGTTGCCTTAATACCAAACTTATCAAGTATCCTGTCAGCAAAAAGAAGGAAGGGTATCTCGCTTGCTGCCGATATGAACATGGACAGGCCCAGCAGTGTGTTGCTGGCTCCCAAATGTCTGTAATATATGGGGAAGAAGCTGTAGTAAATTCCCAGTGTAGTCTGGATGACAAGATTGAAGCCCATAAGGATAACCAGTTCACGGTTTTTGAACAGGTTCCAGAAAGCGAACCTTTTCCCTTCGGACTGATGCCCTTTAACCACAGGGATTCTAAATACGGATGCAAGGGAAAGAACGGTTATAAAAAAATATAATGGGAAAATTGTATAGATATTCTGTTTTGCAATCATTCCGGCTATAACCGACATTACGGCGTATCCGACAGTACCTGCAAGGCGTATCGGTCCATATTTCCATCCGGTATTGCTTATATATTCAAGGGTTATGGCATCACTCATGGGATTTATTGAAGTCTGGAAGAAAGTGAAGGCGGCAATTATGAAAACCAGGTAATAATAGTTGCTGGAAAGAGGGTATAGTATTATTGTTATGGAAGTACCCAGCAGCATCAATTTTAATATTGAATTTTTTGCAGCAGATCTGTCTCCGGCTATTCCCCATATGGGCTGGGCTATTATTGCGATAAACGGGCCCAATGCCAGCAAGGTACCGATAAGACTCCGGCTGAATCCCAGATTGTCGAGATAGACAGGTATGAATGTTCCATAGACAGCGTTGCACATATAAGTCAATGCATAAAGCAAAATGAAACAATATGGATATCCGTTGATTTTTATAAAACGGTACAAGCTGACGTCAACTCCCTGAAGGTAATTTAAAGTCTGACCCTCGCTTCCGGTTCTTCTCCGGAAAAGGGCACCTTTCCAGTGTAAAGCAAAATTATTATCGAGATACATGATATAAGAATAATAATTGATACGATATACAGCATACGTGGATTCAAAACATACAGGTAGCCTGATACCAATCCTACGAGAGCACCCAGTACAGAGGTTATGGTATTAAAAAGGGAATATATGCCCGCCCTTTCACTGCCTTCGGTGGCTTCTGCAAATGCAACATCAATAAATGGTCTGAATACACTGAAGCCAACCGCAAAAAGTGCGATACACAGAATTGTGACGGTGAGGTTGTTCGCCGGTATGATTATCAGCAGGAAAAGCGCTACTGCTTGCAAAGCCAGCCCACCAATCATGTTAATCAGCTTGTTGAAAATACTGATCAAAGGAATTACGAAAACGAATATAATCAACATTGTAGCCGAATTAACACCGCCTAGGATGGATATGGTCGATTTATCAATGCCTAACACTTCCGTCATATAGGGTGCAAAATACAGACTGGAATACGTCCCCAGGGGAATGTAAAGGTTAAACAGTACAAATACGCAGGTGATCAGGACAGTGTCCGGTTTGTTCCTGAGAACTGCGAAGGTTTTTCCATAAAGACCCGCTTTGAAAATGTCACTCAGACTCTTTTTCCCATGCCTTTCCAGAATCTCCCGGCCTACTCTGGTTTCAGTGTAAAAGTGATTTCTCAGAAAAATCATTGCTGTCATACTGACAGCAGCAAAAGCTATAAATATCCTTTCGGCATCAGCCACTCCGATCAGCTTTACAAGTATTCCCGCCAGGGGGGTGATAATACCCGTGGAGATGTTGATTATGCTAATCAGATTAAAGGCGGCAACCCTCTGCTCATTGTCGGCATCCTCCACAACCATCAGATTCCATGATACTGTGACAATTCTAACAATAGAATTGGTAACTGCAGCAAGGACAAACATCCAGAAGCTATTTGCCACCAGATAGATAAGCATTGCACCAGGCCAGCTTATGAGATCGAAAATCAGGGTGGTTTTTTTCCTTCCAAGGGTGTCGGTTATGACTCCTCCAAAAAGTGAAAAAATGGAACCCGCAATAAAGCCTATGGATATTATAAACCCTATCTGCTGGTCTGTAATTCCCTGACTTTTCATATACAGGCTCAAATAAAAATTATAAAGGACAAATGGAATACCCCAAAGAGGCTCAAAAATTACCGAGGTACGAGTATTTCCCTTTAGAATTTGAAAGGACTGAATAATATTTGTTGTTTTAGAATTTACAGCCACTAAATTATCTCCTTTGTTAATATAATAGGCGGGATTTACATCGATTTATTAATATTATCACAGAAAACACATGATTGCTATTGTTTAAAATTACTGAAAATACAACCAAATATTGATTACCAACACATAATAAGTATGGATGTTTGTAGATGGAAATACATATATATGATAAAATTGTCGGTATAAATTACAAATGGCGGTGCGCTCATCAAAAGAAGGGAATAAGCCGCACTGCTGCAGTATGAAAAAAAGCAGCACGTGATACAGTTAGACGAAATTAAAGCCAATCATAGTATGGGGGGATTTTATGAATTACGATGTGATTATCAAAAACGGGCATTTAATTGATCCATCTCGTAAAATGGACTGCCTGGGAGACATCCATGTTTCCGGAGGCAAAATCGTCGAAGCAGGAAATGAGAATACACACAAGCAGGTATCAGAGGTTATCGATGCTGAAGGCTGCTTTGTCGTTCCCGGCCTTATAGATTTTCATACGCATTTGTTTTACAGAGGGACAGAGATAGGAACTCCGCCCGATCTGGGGCTGATTCCAAACGGAGTGACAACGGCAGTGGATGGAGGAAGTACAGGATGTGATAATTATGAACTGTTTCACAGTACTATTGTCACAAAAAGTATAGCAGGAATCAAAAGCTTTATCAATGTTTCCCCCGTAGGGCAGCCTACAGGGAAATATGACGAGTGTGTCGACCCCCAATATTACGATCCTGGTAAATTACAGAACCTTTTTGAAAAATACACAGGTGAAATCCTGGGGCTAAAACTGAGATTGAGCAGGCATATTGTAGGGGAACTCGGAATAAGACCCCTGGTGGAGACCCTGAAACTTGCAGAGAAACTCGGATGTCCAATTGTCGTACACCCCACCGATCCGCCTGTTGAGATGGAACAAATTGTAAGCCTCCTTAGAAAAGGGGACATACTGACTCATGTATATCACGGCACAGGCAGCACAATCCTGGACGACACTTCGAAGGTCAAAGCCCCGGTCAGGGAAGCCAGAAAAAGAGGAGTCATATTTGATGATGCGGAAGGCAGGTTCAATATGACTTTCAGGACTGCTAAGGCTGCGATTGCCGACGGCTTCCTTCCGGATACTATCAGTTCGGATGTGACCATATTCTCTCTTTACAGGCATCCTGTCATAAGCCTTGCCAATATTATTTCGAAGTACTTAAGCCTCGGAGTTGACTTAAATGCCATAATAGAGGCATGTACGTACAGACCAGCATGTCTTATGCAGATGCAGGACTCCATCGGGACCTTGAAACCCGGATCAAATGCAGATATTGCAATATTCAAGCTTATCGATCAAAAATCCGTTTTTTATGATAAGGAAGGAATGAAGGCAGAAGGGGATAAACTTTTTGTACCAATGGCTACAATAAAGTCAGGTACGGTAATGTACAGGAGGATTGATTTAAGATAAGGAGCATTCATTAAAAGAATAATCTATGCATTGTGAGGCCGGCAGTATATAACCATCCTACTGCCGGTTTTATCCTCTGTGAAGGTACATTATCCATGATTTATGGTTATTTCCCGCAGAAAATTATATCATTTGCGACTTATGCCAAAACATATAATTCAAAGGGGGGCAGAGTATATGAAAAGTGGACTGAAAATTGCTGTAATCGGGGCAGGAAGCACTTATACGCCTGAGCTGATAGAAGGCTTCATCAAAAGGAAAGAGGATATTGATGTTGAGTGCTTTTGCTTTTATGACATAGATGACTATAAACTGATTATTGTCGCCGGCCTGGTAAAAAGGATGCTTGCGGCAGGAGGCTTCAACAGCAGGGTTGTTATTGCAGAAGACATAAGGGAGGCAGTAGCGGGAGCTGATTTTGTCATAGGCCAGATAAGAGTGGGTAAACTTAAAGCAAGAATAAGGGACGAAAAAATACCCTTGAAACATGGGCTATTGGGACAGGAAACTACAGGGGCCGGCGGCTTTATGAATGCCCTTCGTACAATACCGGCTATTATGGAAATTGCGGCAGCGATTGAGAAATATGCTCCTGACGCCTGGTTCATAAACTTTTCAAATCCTTCCGGAATTATCGCAGAGGCAGTTTTAAACCACACAGGTGTAAAGC
>CALMWN010000115.1 GCA_937873555.1 uncultured Clostridia bacterium | reverse complement strand
CTTTTAATCATGAGGCAGTCATAGACAGGAAGAACAGGGTTGTCAAAACCCTGGTATCAGGAATAAGAAGCAAACTCAAAAAAAGCAAGGTAACAATAGTGGAAGATTTTGGAGAAATAACCGGGAAAAGCAGCCAAGGCTACGTTGTAAAAGCGGGAAACGACTCATATACAGGTCAGCGGCTGCTGATAGCAACCGGATCAATGCCTGTAATGCCTCCTATTCCAGGGGCCGGAGAGGGAATTGAAACAGGGAAATCCTCGATCTTAAAGATATTCCTTCATCCCTTGTCATAATCGGCGGTGGAGTAATCGGTCTGGAAATGGCATCCTATTTCAATTCGGCCGGCAGCAGGGTGACTGTCATAGAAATGCTTGACCACATAGCAGGATACACAGACCGTGAGATTTCCGAGATACTTAAAAAGGAATACACAAAAAAGGGCGTTGAATTCAAGCTAAGCTCGAAAGTAGTGGAAATAAAAGAAAACAGTGTCATTTATGAATGTTCGGGTGAAAAGCAGGCTGCACCCGCAGACAAAGTCCTTATGAGTATTGGCCGCAGGCCGGTGGTCGAAGGTATCAGGCTGGACAGGATAGGTGTGGAAGTGGAAAGAGGCCGGATAAAAGTGGATAACAGATGCAGGACAAATATTCCCGGAGTATATGCAGCAGGAGATGTCAACGGTTATTCCATGCTCGCCCATACAGCCTACAGGGAAGCAGAGGTGTGTATAAACAACATACTCGGTAAAAAGGATGTCATGCGTTATGACGCCATTCCGTCAGTAATTTACACAAATCCCGAAGTCGGTTGCGTTGGTGAAACAGAGGAGTCTGCAAAGGAAAAAGGCCTGGATTTCGAAGTATCCAAAATCTCCATGATGTACAGCGGGCGTTATGTGGCCGAGAACGAAGGTGGGGATGGAATTTGCAAGGTTCTCATCGACAAACGGTATAGGAAATTGCTGGGAGTGCATATGATTGGAAACTATGCATCGGAAATTATATACGGTGCAGGACTGATGCTGGAAACAGAAATGAGGGTCAATGACATAAAAGAGCTTGTGTTCCCTCACCCTACGGTGAGTGAGATTATACGGGAAGCCATATTTGACATATAATGAGAAAGCGTGATAAAAAAATCAGGGGGAAAGTAAAATGCCAAAATCACAGTTTATCGATCCGAAAGTCGTAAGAAAAAGCGGCAAAATAAAATTCAGTGACATCCCGGTAAACCAATACAATAAAAGCATAACAGACGAAAAGGCCAATTATTCCACAGAAGATTTCTTGAGAATTTTCAGGGATATGACAATAATCAGAGAATTCGAGACTATGCTGAATTCCATAAAGACGACCAATGAATACAACGGGATACAGTACAACCATCCGGGTCCTGCTCACCTGTCCCTGGGGCAGGAAGCATCGGTTGTGGGCCAGGCATATCTCCTGGACAAGGATGATTATATATTCGGCTCTCACAGGAGCCACGGAGAAATCCTTGCAAAAGGCCTGTCGGCAATAGAAAAACTCAGCGAAAAAGAACTTACGGATATTATGGAAAAATATTTCGACGGCGCCATATTAAGAGTTGTTGAGGGCAGGCAAAAAAACAGGAACAGTGTAAAGGAACTTGCAGTAGATTTTCTTCTGTATGGAACGCTGGCTGAGATATTCGCCCGTGAAACAGGCTTCCACAAAGGCCTTGGTGGCTCAATGCACGCCTTTTTCACCCCCTTCGGCATTTACCCTAATAATGCCATAGTTGGAGGCTCGGGTGATATTGCAGTTGGTGCAGCCCTTTACAAAAAGATAAACCGCAAAAAGGGCATTGTCATTGCAAACATAGGTGATGCCTCCATGGGCTGCGGCCCGGTTTGGGAAGGCTTGTGCATGGCTGCAATGGATCAGTATAAAATGCTTTGGGAAGGTGAATACAGAGGCGGGCTTCCTTTCATACTGAATTTCTTCAATAATCAGTACGGTATGGGCGGTCAGACCTCCGGCGAAACCATGGGTTACAATATCCTGGCCAGGATAGGTGCAGGCGTCAACCCGGATCAAATGCACGCAGAGCGTATTGACGGCTACAATCCTCTTGCTGTAATTGATGCAATGCGAAGAAAGAGAAAAATACTTGAAGAGAAAAACGGCCCTGTACTG
>CALMWN010000114.1 GCA_937873555.1 uncultured Clostridia bacterium | reverse complement strand
TATTGACCTGGAGGATCTGGACTATATACTGTCAAATATGAAACTGCTCGGCTCCAAAGGAACGACCGGCACCCAGGCAAGCTTTCTCAGCCTGTTTGACGGTGATCATGGAAAGGTCAGAAGGCTTGATAAAATTATAGCGGAAAAATTGGGATACGACAATGTATACCCGGTATCGGGCCAGACCTATACAAGAAAGCTTGACAGCAGGGTGCTCAATTTACTGAGCTGTATTGCACAAAGTGCTTATAAATTCAGCAACGACATAAGACTGCTGCAAAGCATGAAGGAGATTGAAGAGCCGTTTGAGGACAAGCAGATAGGCTCATCGGCAATGGCATACAAGCGGAATCCGATGCGTACCGAAAGAATTTGCGCACTTGCAAGGTATGTGATAGTGGATGCGCTGAATCCTGCAATTACCGCTTCTACTCAGTGGTTTGAAAGAACCCTGGATGATTCGGCGAACAAGCGCATAAGCGTGTCGGAAGGTTTCCTTGCGGTAGATGCCATATTAAGCATTTATATCAATGTTGCAGGCGGACTTGTGGTATATCCTAAAATGATTGAAAAGCATCTGATGGATGAGCTGCCGTTCATGGCTACCGAAGAAATATTGATGGAAGCCGTTAAACGTGGAGGAGACAGACAGGAGCTGCACGAAAGGATCAGGACCCACTCAATGGAAGCAGGAAAGCAGGTCAAGGTTTTAGGCAAACCTAACGACCTGATTGAAAGAATAGCAAAAGACCAAGCATTTGGAATGAGCCTGGATGAAATAGAATCCGTACTGAAACCGGACAATTTTATCGGAAGGTCTCCGGAGCAGGTGCTGGACTTTATAACTGAAAATGTCAAGCCTGTACTTGATAAAAACAAAACAGGTGATATAGAAGTGGAATTAAAGGTGTAGTATAGAATAATGTCGATTCAGCACAGAATTTAGATGTTGTACTTTGTTGAAAAGTAAACTTTTATAGTGTAAAATTAGTTATGATGTAAGCATGAGTTTTTATGTTTACATTTTTATTTTGTAAGGATGCACTGCAGGGGGAGACAAAGTGATTAACAAATACAGCAACATTCCTTTATATTGCCAGTTAAAGAATCTTATAATCGAGAAAATCGGAACAGGGGAATATGCGGAAAACACCCAGATACCTTCAGAACAGGAATTATGTGATGCTTACGGTATCAGCAGACCGACAGTCCGCCAGGCAATAAGCGAGCTTACAAACAACGGTTTTCTGTACAAGGAAAAAGGTAAGGGGACCTTCGTTTCAAAATCCAAAAACCATATTGATATTAAAAATTATTCGGGCTTTACAGACTCAATACTTGACAGCCAGATACCGGGGGAACGGGAAATAGTATATGTCAATACTGTTGTGAGCTCGGATTATAAAAGGCTTGAAGACATTTTCGGGATTTCATACAACCAGAAAGTCGATTTTGCTGAAATAAAATACATAACAAAGCAGAATAACGAGGTATTCTCCCTGAACGTATCATATATACCTTTAAATGTTTTCCCGGCAATCATTGATGATATAAAAAGCAAAAAACCTTCCTACGACATCTTAAGGGGAAAATATCCCTATATACCTGTAAAGTCCAAAAGCAAACTGGAGATTATCTATACCGACCAGTGCGATGCCCAGTACATCCAGGTGCAGCCCGGACAGGCCCTGATAAATATCGAGAACATCCTGTATTCAAAAAGCGGGCAGGCGGTTGAGTTTATAATTTCAAAATACAGAGCGGACAAGTGCAAGCTGGTATTCGAAAATTCCAAATAGTACTACTTTTTATTTTATTTTATTTTTATTCCCCAGATTTTTTGGCCCCTCGTACCTACCACAATCATGTTTTCATAAACGGCGGGAGAGCCTTCGATATTACCTTCAAGGTATATCCTGTCAAGTATTTTTCCGCTTATGCCTTCAATAAGATACATATAACCGCTTGCATCACAAATGATGATATATGATTTTCCGTCACCGGTATAAACGTCAACAGGTGAGCTCCAGGTGTAATTCTGGAGGTTTATGACCCAGACCTCTTCCCCGTTTTTTTTGTCAAAGGCGATCAGTTTGCCGGCGTTAGTCCTGCCTGTCTTTGCAATGCTGAATATGACCAGATTCCTGATATCTTTTTTGCCTATGACGGGAGAGCCGAGAGAGCCTCCGTTCACATTTTCATCGTATATGCAGGGAATCCCTTTCTCCCATATCAGCTCACCGGTCAGAGCATTGATTTTCCTTACGTAGCTTAAGTCGTCCTTTCCGCGCAAGTCAACCTCACAGGCGGTATACAAGGACACATTACCTTCACCGGTTTCATCAATGGCAAGCGAGCTGTCGGTATCATCAGTTACATTACGGAGCCAGACCGTTGACAGGGTATTTAAGTCGACACACTGCAGAAGACCGCTGTTGTCTGTAAAATATATGTAGTTTTTGTATATGGCCGGTGAGTTTTCCATGCCAAGCTTTTCACCGCCATAAGGGGACTGGTAGTGATAGCGGTACTTTGTAATATCCGGTTTTATGGATATAAGCGCCATGTTCCGGTCAAAATCGGTATTCAGTTTTATGTTGTAAAGTATGCCGTTTTCACCGCATTCAATAAAGGTATCTGTCTTTTTGTCCAAAAGTCCGCTGGAGTCAAAAGCTCCCCACCATCTGAACGTGTCCGGATCAAGTCCGTTTATGAAATAGAGCAGCTGCTGGTTTATGAGGCTGAATATCCTGTAGCCTATATCAACCTGCTTTCCGCCGACCTCGTCAATTCCCTGTCCCGCAAACAGAAGAGGATAACCCCTGGGATCCACGGCAACACTCCCTTTGTGAGGGGCTTCCGTGTCTATCGGCAGCCTTGATGGCTGTCCGTCATCAAGGTCAAGGAAGTATATGTTGCCGTCAAGAGTGGCGTATATGATTTCCTTCAGTTCGGACTTGCCCTTTTTTGAACTGTTTATATTCATGATTTTCAGCATATCGCTGTCCCATTTTACGATAGCAGGCTGTCCTGTCCAGCCAACCCCGGTCCAGGTATCCAGAAAACCGGTTTTAAAGCTCCACACCTTCTCCAGCTTTTTTTCTTTAACATCAACAAACCCATAGCTGGCAGAGTTCCTGTAATTATTGCCTCTAAAGCTGGTAACACCGGGAAGGGAAGAGTATTCGGAGGGATTTGGGAATGAGATGCTGTTGGTATAATTCAAAACGGGTTTGCCATTTTTTAAAACCCCGGAGGAAAATTTGAATCTGGATGGAAGGCTGTCGGAAGAGACAACCGGTTTATCGGCAGGGATGCTTTTGGAAGCAGCGGCTGCCGCGTCCTGAAGCTTTATATCCTTTTCCTGCTTGCAAGTGCTGTTTGCTTCACCAGTATTGACGGAAGCAAAGGAGGCATCAGCCTTCTTTTTTGAAAGTGAATAATTCACCGCGGCTATGGAGGCCAAAACAATTATGAGGATAACCAGCTCAATGACTGTCTCTTATACACATCTGACGCTGCCGACGAAGAGGATAGTG
>CALMWN010000113.1 GCA_937873555.1 uncultured Clostridia bacterium | reverse complement strand
CGGTTCGAGAATCCCATCCTTGTAAAGATCTTTAATAATTTTTCTGGCCTCATCTTCAGCATTTTTTATCTTAAGTTCGTATTCCTGTTTCAGTTCAAGAGCTTCTGCCTTGTATTTCCCGGCGCTCTCAAGCGCATCTTTTACAAGTTTTGTCCTGTTGTTCATGAATTGTGTGACATTTTTAAAAAGAATCTTTCTTAGTATAAAGTAAAGTATAAGGAGGTTCACTGCCGTCCAGATAAAAGTCGGCCCAAAATCAATCATCCAGATTCAACCCTTTCCAGCATCCATAAACACTATTTGTTCATATATATTATGTAAATTATCCATCGTAAGTTTCTCTATAGCGGCCATTTTACAAATATCAACAGCAGCGCAACTACAAACCCGTATATTGCTGTAGCTTCTGCAAGTGCCGCACCCAACAGTGTAATACTGGTTATTTTCCCCGAAGCTTCCGGCTGCCTTGCAACAGCTTCAGCAGCCTTCGATGTGGCAATACCAATACCAATTCCTGCTCCCACTCCTGTGAAAACGGCCAGGCTGGCAGCCAATGCTATTAACCCAATGGCATTCATTATTTATTCACCCCCTTAATCAACAGCTTCAGCAATGTAAAGAGAAGTTAGAAAAACGAAAATATAAGCCTGCAGTACGCCGTCAAACAAATCGAAATAAATGCTCAATGCCGCAGGTAAAAAAACCGGCATGGCAAAATATATAAGCTCCATGACAATAAAAGACCCCAGTATGTTTGAAAAAAGACGGAAGCAAAGAGATGTGGGCCTGATAAAATAGTCCATTACCTTGAATGGTGCGATTGCAGGGACGGGTTCTACAAAGCTCTTTATCCATCCTATGGGTTTTCTAATGATTATCCCGGAAAAAAGTACAAGCAAAATTGACATTATTGCCATGCAAGAGGTCACATTAATGTCTTTTGTAGGCGGCCGGATGTTTATTCCATTCACATATCTGAATGCCTCCAGGTGTGTCAGCCTGTATATTTCGCCGGCGCCCGGGAGGACATTGAAGATGGAAATTGTATTTGCCGTCAGGAGGAACAGGAGTATAGTCCCAAGATAGGGTGCAAAATACTCCCAATGATGACCGATATTTGTCCTGGCAAACCCGTTTATCGTCTCAACTACCCATTCAATCAGGTTTTGCCTGCCTACGGGTACCAATTTCATGTTACTGG
Organism: uncultured Clostridia bacterium; assembly: GCA_937873555.1. Classification (GTDB taxonomy): domain Bacteria; phylum Bacillota; class Clostridia; order Acetivibrionales; family CALMWN01; genus CALMWN01. The sequence continues at coordinate 6,435 of CALMWN010000113.1, read as the reverse complement.
TCATGACCAATGATGCTATGATAAGAAATGCCATTATTACCCAGGTTATCACCACAGTATCGGTTACAGGGATCGAAAGCCCAAAAATGCTTATATTGAATAAGTTATGGGGACTCATAGCATCCAAAAGCTCTTCACCCAGGTTCATATGCTACACCTTCCCGGTCAACCGCTATAAGAACATTTTATTCTTTGATATTTTAATATATTCGATAAAAAAGAAAACTCCCTGCAGGTATATTTTCATACCGTCAGGGAGTTGTTAATTTATAGATATGTGTCTGTAAAACCATACAATTTATAACTAACCTTTACTTACACATAAATCGTAAACATTGTAAACATTTTATGAGGACACGATTATGGCAGTCAATGGTTTACTACCGCTTTTTCAGTATGTAAACACCATATGGTTCCAATTCCAGCTCTCCTTTAACCTCTTTTCCGTTCAGAACATCAGAATATTCACAGCCCAAGTTTAGTAACCGTCTTTGTTCGGAAGCGTTCATTACAAAAACAATATCCTTTTTTCCGTCAGTCCTTCTGCATGCCTGAATTTCTGCGGGAGCTTCAAGAAGTGGCGTTACACCTGCATTTTTGACTATCCCGGTAATTACTTCGCTTATAAAACGGCCCTCGGGTATAGTTCCTATGTAGTAGGCCTTCCCTTTTCCGAAGTCATTGCACGTAATTGCTGTCTTTTGCCGGTACCAGCCATCGCAGTATTCCGCAAGCACCCTTGCAGTATTCACCCATTTCGAAATAGAATACCTTGCACCATTGTCCATTTCAACGGCACTCTCAGCTTCAGGCGGCAATGCAAACGATTCTTCAATTTCTATTCCCAGCATTCCGGCTATTTCCGGTGTCAGGGTTGTCGGGACCATGCTGCTGTTTTCATCCTTCGCTCCTGACCTTGCCGTATATACAAGTGTGCCGCCCTGTTCCACATATTTCACGATATTTTCTGCCATCTTCCGATCCATCAAATAGATCAAAGGAACGATGACTGCCTTGTATTTTGTGAGATCCGAGCCCGGATTGACAATATCAACAGTAATATGCTGCCTTTCCAATTCCTTATAATACTGCACGAAAAAGTCACGGAACTTGAGATCGGGATGCGGATAAAAGTATTGCAAAGCCCATCTGGCATCATAGGACATCAGCATTGCAACATCATTTTCAACCTACCTATTTCGTCGAATATCCGGTTTGTGAAAGCATCATAATTCAGTATGCCTTTGTGCAACTGCTCCTGGCCGAAATAACTGGGTCTCCATCTGAAATACAGTATAGCTTCGGCGCCGTGAGCAATCGACTGATAGGTATACATACGCGTTTCCCCCGGGGCAGGAGTAAGATACCCGTTATGAACATTGCCCGGAGGTCCGGACTTTTGCTCAACCACCCAGAAATTTTTATTTTTAATCCCCCTCATTATGTCGAGGTCCATTGAATTATATGACACGGGAGGGTAATAATTCACTGAAACCACATCCAGGGCCTCGCCCAGTTTGTGGTAATCGGTATGGTATCTTGTCATGCTTTGAAAGTTCGTAGTAATGGTTTTCCCCGGGGCAAGCCTTCTGAAAATATCTCCCTGTTCCATAACAAACTGTTCGGTCGTCCAGGACGTAAACCGTCTGTAATCCTGGAGAAGTCCGGGATTGTGCGGAAAATGATTGATTTTAAGGGGAACCCACAGCTGATCCCACGTGTTGATTTCCAGGCTCCAGAACACCATCCCCCAGGCTTCATTAAGCTGATCAACGGTTTTATATTTATCCTTAAGCCAGTTGATAAATCGCTTCCTGCAATTATCACAGTAACATATCGAAGCATCCCCGTATTCATTATCCAGATGCCAGGATACTACATTTTCATAGTCTGCATACCTTGCAGCCATCATTTCCGACAGTTTTAAAGCATGTTCCCTCAGTGTCGGATTGTTAAGGCAGGTTGTATACCTTGAACCGAAGGATTCAAGATGTCCTTCATGTGCTTTTATCGCAACCGAAGGATCTTTCTCCATAAGCCATACGGGAACATTCCTCACCGGAACCCCCAGCATGACACTGATCTCATACTTTTTACAAAGTTCTATCACCTTGTCAAGCCACAGGAAATCATACCGGCCCTCTTCAGGTTCCAGCCTGCACCAGGCAAATTCTGCAATCCTTATGATGTTGAAATTCAGTTGTTTCATCATCTTAAGGTCGGTTTCCCACCTTTTCTCACCCCAGTGTTCGGGGTAATAATCCACTCCGAAATACATTTAAGATTCCTCCCCTGTTTATAGATTCCTTCCGGATTTGAATACGGCAGTTTCAAACGGAGGAAGACTAACGAATCCATCTTTTGGAAATTCCTTCCCTGTCACTGCCTGCCATTCTTTCGGTATCTCGAAGCTGACAGCATAAGCGTTATGGTTTAAGATAAATATGAATGCCGTATCCCTGTCTTGCCTAATTGTTGCCTCAACCCCTTTCGGAGTTCTCATCACAGGGCTTAAGCCGGCAGTTTTAACTGCTTCATGCATAAACTTCTCCATAATTGACGTACCCGGTTCGGTTCCAACATAGTAAGCCAGGCCATTCTTGTATGAATTACAGGTTATGGCAGGTGTGCCGCTGTAGTAGTCTTTTTCATAAACAGCCAGTGCTTTGGCTCCATCAAGTGTAATAATATCACACCACTTGTTTGCAGACTCAGAGGTAATGGCTGCATCACCAGGCATCCATTTGACGGATTGCTCTATTTCGCGCAGGCAATCGTAGTCATGAATACCTATTCCCAGCAGTTCTGACAGATCTCCCGGCAACTCCTCGGGGATCACAGTGTTATTCCAGTTCTTGACGGCTGTGCGCATTGTAAGTACAAGATGCCCGCCCCTTGAAACATAATCCTTGAATTTGGTTGAAAGCTCAGGCGTCATAAGGAATTGAAGCGGGGCTACCAGTAATTTGTATCTGCTGAAATCTTCCTTGTCGGAAATTATATCTACAGGTATATGAGCATCAAAAAGCGCCTTGTAATACCCCTGCAGGTGCTTTATGTAATTCAGCTGCGGATGATGAGGCTGGATTTGAAGCGCCCATTCCTGATCATAGCTGAATAATATTGCGGCGCCTGCGCCGGGAAGCATTCCCTTGCATTCCTTCATCACCGGTGTCAGTTCCTGAATGGTCTTTTTGATTTCTGCATACCTGCGTCCGGGAATTCCGCTGTGAGGCAATATTCCATGCCAGTATTCCTCAGTTCCGAAAAGGCAGGTTCTCCATCTGAAATACACCACGGTATCCGCTCCGTGTGAAACCGACTGATATGTCCATAATCTGAGCTGTCCCGGTCTTGGTGCTGGGCTTACCAGCTCCCAACCGGAATGTCCGGCCTGCTGCTCCATTATCCAGAAGGCTTTCTGCTTCATACCCCTCATTAAATCCAGGGCCATCGCAAGATTCTGGGGAGGGCTCAACGGATCTCTTTCAGGCCGGAAATGCATGGGGTACTGGTCATGCGATATAAAGTCGAGGTCTTTGGCAAGATTGAAATAATCGGTTTTGTCAAATAAGCCCATAAAGTTATGAGTTATAAAATGGTTGGGGCATACTTCCCTCAGGATATCAACTTGAAGCTTTTGAAAATCAACGATCAGGTCTGAACAAAACCTCTTCCAGTCAAGCAGAAGACTGGGGTTGTGGGAATTCGGAGTAGGCAAAGGTGCCGGTATCTGATCGAACCTGGAATAGGTTTGACTCCAGAATACAGTACCCCAGGCTTTATTCAGTTCGTCAATGGTTTTGTACTTACTCTCCAGCCACTTGTGAAAGCTTGCGCGGCAGGAGGAACATGCACACAACCTTTGATGGCTGTTCCCGAATTCATTATCCGTCTGCCAGCCGATTACATGAGGATTATTGCTGTAGTGCCCTGCCATTTCCCTGACAAAGCGGCGTATATGATTTCTATAAGTTTCGTTTGACTGACAGCAGTGGTGCCGTCCTCCAAAGCCTAATCGTGTTCCGTCAAGATTGACGGGAAGTATTTCCGGATTTTGCTCTATGATCCATATCGGAGGAGTTGGGGTTGGAGTCCCCAGAACTACTTTTATTCCTTCCTTACCCAGTATTTCAATAGCCTCATCCAGCCATTCAAAATGGTAATCTCCGAGCTGTGGTTCCATTTTCGCCCAAGCAAACTCAGCCAGCCGCACTACGTTTATTCCTGTTTCCTTCATAAGCCTGGCATCTATCGCCCATCTTTCTTTTGGCCAATGCTCAGGGTAATAATCAACACCAAAGTACATATGTTTCACTCCTTCTGTAATAGTTATTTCATTTGATTTTTAACCCTTGACAGCTCCTGCGGTCATTCCGTCCATGAATTTCCTGGCGGAAAGTACGAATACTATCAGCATAGGCAGTACCGCCAGCGTAGTTCCCATCAGTAATACACCCAGATCATATCCTCTGGTCGGGTCCCCGTATATCTTGTTTAATGCTACCGGAAGCGTAAGCTTGTTTGGGCTTTTCAGAATAATCAGCGGAACCATGAAATTATTCCAGCTTCTGACAAAGGTCATGATTCCGAGAGCCGAAATTGCAGGCTTTAAGACCGGTGCAACCACCCTGAAGAAAATTTGCCATTCCGGACATCCGTCGATCCGTGAAGCATCCAGCAATTCGTACGGAACATTGGAGCTAATGTACTGCCTCATCCAGAATATCCCGAAAGCATTTGCCACATTCGGCACAATCAGGGCGAGAAAACTGTCAATCCAACCAAACCACTTCATTAGCATGAACCATGGAACAATGCCGGCCATCCATGGTATCATCATGGTTGCAAGGCATGCAGAAAAAAGGAAGTTCCGTCCGGGAAAGTTGTACATAGCAAAAGCATACCCTGCCATTGAACAGAAAAGAAGTACCAGCGCTGTATGCACGGTTGATACAAATATGCTGTTCCAAAGGCTTGTAAAAAACGGCATTGCTTTTAACAGGTTCTGGAAGTTGTCTATGATATGCGTACCCGGCAGAAGTGGTGGTGGAAACCTGAAAATCTCAGCAGTTGTATGGGTCGATAGTACAAACATCCATAAAAACGGGATAATGGTCAATAACCCCCCTACTATGATAATTGCATAAAGGATTATCTTGTTAATACGATCTGAGAGTTTCATTCCTATACCCCCTATGTGTTTTTCTTACCGAAAAATCGGATATTGATGACTGAAATCAACACTATGAAAATACTGATAACGTAAGCTATGGAAGACGCATATCCGAAATGGACATACTCGAAAGCTTCCCGGTAAAGGTATACCATCAATGTAAGTCCTGAAAGATTTGTGCCTCCGATAGTCCCGACCATCATGTATGGTTCGTCGAAAATGGTCAGTGCACCTATGGTTGAATTTATCAATGTAAAAAGAATAACAGGTTTTAAAAGCGGCAGTGTGATATGCATGAATATTTTCGGCATGCTCGCACCATCTATATCTGCCGACTCATAAAGCTCCCTCGGTATTCCCTGCAGGCCGGCCAGGTAGATTACCATATTCCAGCCAAGCCATTTCCAGATGAAAAGTATTATTATTGCCGGCTTAACCCAGAAGCCGAATCCACCCCACCAGTCAATCGGTGTAAGCCCGATGATTTTTAGGACATAATTCACCAATCCCGCTCTTACCCCGAATATTGTAAGAAAAACAATTGATACCGCCACTGAAGAAGTGACAACGGGAAGGAAATATATGGTCCTGAATACATCCTTGAATCTTATTACACCCGAATTTATAACAAAGGCGAGGATCAGAGCTCCCAAAAGCATCGGAACATGTGCGATGATCCCAATGTACAGGGTGTTGTAAACCGACTTCCAGAAAGTAGGGTCGGAAAGAAGCCTGCCGTAATTTTCAAGACCTATGAATCTCATCTTGTCAAGGCCATCCCATTGGTTAAAGCTTATAAAAAATGCATATATTATGGGAAAGGCACCGAATAGAAGAAATAATATATAAAATGGCGAAATATAAATATATGCGACTCTGTTCCTGTTTATTTCCTTCATCAGATTTTTAAGCCGCTCTTTAAAGGATAATTTGGTGTTGTACCCAATTTTTTTGGAAGTTTGAACAGTATTCAATTTTAACCCCCCAGGAAGTTATTAATTTACCACTTGAACTCACAGCATAAGGATTTCTTTTATATCGCCTCACAGGGCTCAGGTTTGAACCCTGTGAGGTAATGGGGGAACTTATTTTTTTGCATTTTTTATAAGATCCTGCATGATCTTCCTGTCTTGATCGGTAGCTTTTAAAATTTCCTGCTTTCCCTTTTCAATGATGTCCTTCGGAGCAAGTCCCTGATCCAGGCCTGTACTTACAGTCGCACGCATTATATCCTGCGTCTGTGTATCCATTATCTGTCT
>CALMWN010000112.1 GCA_937873555.1 uncultured Clostridia bacterium | reverse complement strand
GTTTAAAGACCAGATAGTGGGATATATGAAGTACAAGGCTCCGGTCATGATCACCAGGAATATCATTGAAAAATTTTCAGCATCAGGTCTTTCCGGAAAATTGAGCTTTGCAAGGAGTGAGGAAAAAGTCAGGGGAAGGAGAAAAAACATCAGAAAGGATATCGAAGGGGCGAATAAAAATGTTAATGACCTGAATACTGCGGCAACGCGTATAAATTCGGACAATTCAAAAAAAAATCTGCAGGAACTGGAAAAATACAGGGTTAAACTGTTGGGGACGAATGCTGCAGTGCACACGGCAGGTGAGGGGCTTCTACCTTACAGGGAAATCAAGAAGCTTTCGGATGTGAATGCAGAGGCTGCCGGTATTGAGCCTACCAGAACAGAATTTGGCAGTGCAGAGAAAAGTATCGAAACGATAAGAAGTAAAATTGCAGGCATAAATTCCCTTATTGACGGATTCCTGGACTCGGTCCGCCCTTTGACTGATGGAATAAGGGAGTGTGAAGGCTTAAAAACCGAGTTAAGGGTAAACAACATGATACTTAATAATCAAATTGCGGCAGCTGCCCGTTCCGGGGGAGAAAGTGAGATAGAATCTCTCAGGAAGGAGATTGACAGTAATAATAGAGCCATGCAGCAGCTTGACCAGCAGATAAGGGAGAAAAACAGGGAGCTTGATTTGCTAAGAAGCGGCTTCAGGCTGGATTTAATCGAGGAAATAGCCAGTGACGAAGCCGGCAATGATCCGGAGGATGCACCGGTGGAGCCGGGCACAGTAAAAAGCATCGTCGGAATAATAAATGATATAAAAACAAAGCTTGGAGAGTATACTGCCGGTATGGACGCGAGCTGGCTGATATCAAAGGAAGATTTTGAGCAGGAAAAAACCCTGGAAGATAGCAGTAATATGGAAATGATAAAAGCTGTCCAGGACATGAAGGTTACCAAAGAAATTGATGATGAAGACGAAGCGGAAAATAAAAATACCGGTATACTGGATTTTATGGGAAAGCTTCTGAATGAGTTCGGGAAACTGGCATATGACGGCTTGGAAAAAGTATATATGGAAGAGTTCATTATGGATAAATACACCTATTTGATTTCAAGAACAGAGCGTGATCATTTCTTCAATAAAGGAGAAGTGGAATACATACTGTGGGGGGATAACAGCGAGCTTGCCAATATCGGCAAGACTATAGGCTTCATAGCATTTTTAAGGCTTTGTATCAATACTTTGGATGGGTTTGCAAAAAGTAAAAACCCTCATCCCGTATTCAGGCTTATATATGCAGTCGGAAAGGGTGTTATACGGACCTGGACGGATGTCAGCGACCTGTGCAGAGGAAAGGAAATCAATATTGTTCCGGATATAAATAATGTAAAACTGAATTACTCAGATCATTTGAGAGTTCTGCTCCTGCTGCAGCCCGAGAAGAAGCTTTTAAACAATATGAGACAGCTGATACAGGCAAACCTGAAGAAAGATGATGAACATTTGGCCTTCAAGAATTACAGGACGGTTTTGCATGCCAGGGCCGAAGTGAGAATTAACCTGTGGTTTACACACTTGATTCGCATTGACAGGTTTGGTAAAGGGAATTTTATCGGTAACAGGTACATAATCAGAAAGGAAATTTACACCGGCTATTGAAAATGAAGATGTATGCAGGAGGATGTAGCAGTGAGATGAAAACAGGAAGAGGGAAGGAATGCATGAAAAATTATTCCAGGGGTTCGATAACAGTAGAAGCAAGCCTTACAT
>CALMWN010000111.1 GCA_937873555.1 uncultured Clostridia bacterium | reverse complement strand
ATATAACACAGAGTGGCGAGCAAGTATTTTTATGGTCTAATAAACTAATGAGGTGATTTGAATTGACACACAAATTTGATGTGAAGGATAAAAAAAGACTGGACAATGAAAAAAGACGGGCTGTAATGCCTCCTTTTCAAACGCTTGAAAGGTTGGGACTAAAGGAGGGAAATATAGTAGCCGACATTGGCTGCGGTATAGGCTATTTTACAATACCTGCAGCAGAGATAGCAGGGACGTCTTCTAAAATATATGCTATGGATATCTCGGTGGAAATGCTGGAGGAAGTTGAAAAAAGGGCTTTAGAAGCTGGATTGACAAATATCAGGGGAATCAAGACGGATGAGTATGATTTGAAAGTAGATAACCTATCGGTTGACTTTATTATTGTGAGTAATGTGCTTCATGAAATCGAGGACAAGGGTAAAATTATTGCTGAAATCAACAGGATACTTAAAAATGGCGGGACGCTGGCTATTATCGAATGGGAAAAAATACAGGGGGAATTCGGTCCGCCGGTTGAGGAAAGACTTTCACATGAAGATGTGGCGAATATGTTATCCCAAAATGGATATGAGAGTATTGAGAGACATGGAATAGGAGCTGACTTTTACGGTATTACAGCCAGGAAGGTTTAGTTTTGTTTATAAAGGAGGCTTTAATTTTTACAATTGTAGGGAATGTAAATAGTATTCTTGTAGTTGCCTATTCCTTTCCTATTGGGTGAAAAAGAAATGTGTGGATGAACTTGCTACAAATATGAATGTCAGAGTACCCAATATCTCACAACATCTAGACGTGATGCGTGAAAAGGGAGTTGTTGAAGTAAGGCGTGAGGGAACAGAAAATATCATTTTTGATGTTGCATTGGGAAAAGCCTGTGAAATTGCAAGGGACGCTCTGAAAAACGATAATGTGAGGCGGTTGACCGAGTACTTTTATAACGGCCTGAAAGAAAAATTTGGAGATGAAATAAAGTTAAACGGGCACCCGCAAAAAAAGCTTCCCAATACACTAAACATCAGCTTTATTGATTATAACGGGCATGAAATCCTGGAGGAATTGGGAGATGTAGCAGCTTCAACCGGCTCAGCATGTCATTCAGGATTGACAACCATATCACTTGTTTTAAGTGCTATGGGAGTTTCTGACGAAGCAGGTCGTGGAGCAGTACGCTTCAGCCTTGGAAGATATTCGGTAAAAGAGGAAATTGACACTGTAATTGAGACGTTGGTTAAAATCATATCGTAAATATGTCCCCACTATGAATTAAATATTTTTGATAAAAAAGAGTTTCATTATACCAATGGAACTCTTTTTGCTTTATAATGTTTACATACTGTCTTGCAAGACGTTTATAAGGGGAGCATAATATATGATTAAGAAGTCGGTTTCTGACAAAGATTTGTTTAAGATATATGATGAAAACACGGATAAAACGTATTTCGGCTGCAGCCAGGAATGGTATACTACAGAGTGGCAGCGCCGGGCAGGCTGTGGTCCGACTACGGCAAGCAATATCATTTTGTATATGACTAAAAAACAGAACTTTACTCTATCGGACCAGAAGTACGGCAGCAAGGAAGAGTGCCTCTCGCTCATGAATGAGGTGTGGCAGTATGTAACGCCTTCAAACAGGGGCATGCCGACTACGAAGATGTTCTATGAATGTATAATCGAGTATGTAAAATCAAAAGGGCTGAATTATTCGTATAATTGTATTGATATACCTGAAGAAGCAGATCAGCGTCCTGGTTTCAGGGAGTTGTTGGGCTTTATTGAGCAAGCCCTCACAAATGACGCGCCGATAGCATTTCTGAATTTATGTAATGGTGATGAGAAAAACCTTGACAGGTGGCATTGGGTTACATTAATTTCTCTCGATTATGCAGAAGACTTAAGCAGTGCGTTTATATGCATTTTAGATGAAGGAATGATTAAGAGTATTGATCTGGTATTATGGTACAAGACTACAATACTCGGCGGGGGATTTGTCTATCTGACAGGATCCGGAAAGATGTGACAAATGCTGTGAAATAAAATGTTTTTCAAGTATTCAAATAAAAAAACAAGGGGCATGGAATCTGCATATTCCAGCCCCTTGTTTTTATCATGCGGTGGCGATACGGCTGTCTGCCTGCAGGCCGAGTTTTTCAACAGCCTGTTCGCGCATTTTGTATTTCATGATCTTACCTGCTGCATTCATTGGGAAGTCGTTGACAAAATCAACATAGCGCGGAGTCTTGTGCTTCGCCATATGTGAACGTACATAGTCCTTGAGTTCATCGGCGGTCAGCGTCATTCCATCCTTAAGTATGACACATGCCATAATTTCCTCCCCATACTGCTTGTCGGGCACGCCGATTACCTGGACGTCCCTGACCTTTGGATGAGTATAGATAAAATCTTCAATCTCCTTGGGATAGATATTCTCACCGCCACGGATAATCATATCCTTGATGCGTCCGGTGATTTTAAAGTTACCGTTGGAATCGCGTCTTGCAAGATCGCCGGTGTGCAGCCAGCCGTTTTCATCAATAGCCGCCGCTGTTGCCTCAGGCATTTTGTAATAGCCTTTCATAATGTTGTATCCACGTGCAACAAACTCGCCATCCACGTTGTCGGGCAAATCCTCACCGGTTGCGGGATCGACGATTTTGCATTCAACTCCCGGCAGTGCACGGCCGACGGTATTTACGCGTAATTCAACCGGGTCATCAACACGGCTCTGTGTACAGCCGGGTGAAGCCTCGGTCTGACCGAACACAATAGTAATCTGTTTCATGTTCATCTTTTCCAACACATCCTGCATGACCTTGACAGGGCATGGACTGCCTGCCATGATGCCGGTTCTCATGTAAGAGAAGTCAGTCTTCGGGAAATCCTCATGTTCAAGAATGGCAATAAACATGGTTGGAACACCGTGGAAGCAAGTGATCTTCTCCTTGTTGATGCATTCAAGTGACTGCTTCGGTGAGAAGAAGGGCAGCGGTGAGATGGTAACACCATGCGTCATTGCAGCGGTCATGGCAAGTACCATTCCGAAGCAGTGGAACATTGGGACGTGAACCATCATACGGTCTGCGGTGGAAAGATCCATGCAATCACCTATGTTCTTGCCGTTATTTACAACATTATAATGTGTAAGCATGACACCCTTTGGAAAGCCTGTGGTTCCGGAAGTATACTGCATGTTGCAGACATCATGCTTATTGATGGAATATGCGCGGTTGTAAACCAGCTCAACCGGGACCCTGACTGACATAGCTACGGCATCATCCCATGTAAGGCAGCCATCCTGCTTCGAATCAATGGTTATGATGTTGCGCAGGAAAGGCAAACGCTTAAGGTGTAAAGGTTTGCCCGCCTCGGCGGTTTGCAGTTCTGGGCAAAGTTCCTTGATAATGCCAACATAGTCGGAATCCTTATAACCGTCAATCATCACAAGAGTATGAGTGTCTGACTGACGGAGCAAATACTCAGCTTCATGAATCTTGTAGGCAGTGTTCACAGTGACTAGAACCGCACCGATCTTGGTGGTTGCCCAGAAGGTGATAAACCACTGGGGAACGTTGGTTGCCCATATGGCGACATGGTCACCAGGCTTGACACCCAAAGCGATAAGTGAACGTGCAAACGTGTCAACATCATCCCGGAACTCCGAGTAGGTTCTTGTGTAATCCGTTGTGGTATAGCGGAATGCGTACTGGCCCGGAAACTCCTCAACCATGCGGTCAAGTACCTGAGGAAAGGTCAGATCGATCAGTGTATCCTTTTCCCACACATATTTTCCAGTCCCGGCTGCGTTATTGAACAGACGGCTCCTCACAACATTCTTTTCGGTGTAGCGGCTCATATAGTTTGCAAAGTGAGGAAATACAACTCCAGCATCATCAAGATCAGGCGCCCAGCGCTTGACCCATTCAAGCGAAACATAACCTTCGTAGTTGATAGATCGAAGAGCAAACATCATGTCATCAATGGGCAAATCTCCCTCGCCCATCATACGGTACTGTATTGTGCCATTTACCACAATAGAATCCTTGACATGTACATATTTTATATAGGCACCAAGATTCTGCACCGTCTTTCCGGGTGATTCACCGGCATACCTGTAGGGATGGTGAATATCCCACAAGGCGGCCACCGAGTCACTTGCCACGTGGTCGAGCAGTCCGCGCAGGCGGGCAGTATCGGAATAGACGCCATTCGTTTCCACCAGAAGGGTCACGCCCTTCTCTTCGGCAACTGGAATCAGGCGCTGCAGCGCAGCCAGAACCACACTGTCATCCACCTCGCCGTTTGGCTGCGGCTCAAGATCAGCCAGGATACGGATATATGGTGTTCCAAACTTGGAAGCCAGTATGATATACTGTACAATCTCCAGATAGTTATCCTCCGCCATTTCCGCAAATTTCAGACAGCAGCTTGAAGAGAGGCATGGGATTTTGAGGCGCAGGCTGGAAAGCTTTTGAGCGGTTTGCGCCAGTTGGTCTTCGGTGAAAGGCTGTGCTTTTACTGCAAAGATGTCGTTGCCCAGTCCGCGGATTTCGATGCCGTCAAAGCCAAGATCCTTGGCCATGGAATAGATGTCTGGCCAGCTGAAGTCGGGACAACCGAGGGTTGAAAATGCAATTTTCATAAAATCTCCTCCTGAATAATTAGTGGTGCCGTCTCTGATACGGCCTGTTTGCTGCTTTTGGGACATGGACAATAAAAAAGCCTTCGTCCCGAACTTTTGTAAGGGACGAAAGCATTCAACTTCCGTGGTACCACTCTTATTGGTATAAATATACCCGCTCTGCGGCATCAATCCGTGACGACGAATGCCCTCCCACTATAACGGCGGGAAACCCGTTCAGACCTACTTGCCACGGCTGCCGCAACAGCTGCTGCAGCTTTCGGGTGACTGCTCAAGGGGGAGTTCACTATCTGCTCAGCGCGCTGTTTCTCAGCAGCCAACAGCTCTCTGTGGCACCATTCTGCAGCGTGTTTTCCCTATCAACGCATTTAATCAATTATTAAAAATGCTACCAAATCACAAGATTCTTGTCAACCATAAATTTATAAAGGAGGATAAAATTGAGCGCAAGAAGCGGGGATGCTTATCAAAAAGTCGATGCAATTTAATCATGCAAAGCCGCTTCAATAGCTAAAAATAAGATTTTTATAAAATACAAATATATAAAAGTTAGGAAATGTCTAACCCGGATTGATAACTAAATTTTGAACTCTAACTGGCTTTTGGGACATGTCATGCTCGCCCTTAATATGAGAACAAACAGGGTACCCCTGCTAAAAACAGATCCATTTAAAAATATGTCGTTTAATATATGGATGGCAGGAATTATAGTTTTCCTCACACTGGCAGTCAATGTCGACTTTGTACGACATTACCTGAAACTGGTTCCTATAGAATTGAACTATATATTGCTGTCTTTGGTGGTAATTACTATAGTAGTACCCTGGAGGGAGATAAGGAAACATATTATTACCAGCTTTATTTATCCCAAAAGTACATGATATAATAATGTTGAATATTATCGAAAAATATATCAGAAGGAATGTATATGGCTACAAAAAAGGATATACAAACAGTTGCAGCTATTGATGTCGGATCCAATTATATCAGAATGTCAATTGCCGAGATTGATTCCGAAGGCAGGATCAATATTCTTGAGGAATTGATCAAGCCCACAAATATTGGCAAGGATACCTTCACGACCGGTCGAATTTCTGCTGAGACCATTCATGATACCTGTGACATCCTGAAGAAATTCTCACAGCTTATACGTGATTACAGGATCAAGGATTACAGGGCGGTTACCACCAGCGCTATGAGAGAGGCGGAAAACAGGGAGTATATTCTTGAGCAGTTCAGGATAAAAACAGGAATTACAGTTGAAATAATAAACAGTGCGCAGGAAAGGTTTTTAACCTACAAGGCTCTGCGGAGCTATGCCCAGGATTACAAGCTTATCAATTCCCAATCCACCCTCATAATAAATATCACTTCAGGGGGCGTGGAAGTTTCAATTTATGATGAAGGCAGTCTGAAATTTACGGAATATATCAAACTCGGTTCATTAAGATTGAGGGAGACGTTATCCGGCCTTGAAACCATGACAATAGACTTTCCAAACGCTATGGAGGAGTATATTGAAAGCAAGATATACCTTCTGAAGGCTGTAATAAAAAACATGCACATAAAAAACTTCATCGGGCTCGGAGGAGAAATAAACAGGATATTCAGCCGGTATAAGGACAGCAGGAGCAGCGAGACAGGCAAGGTTTTCGTTGACAGGAAGATAGTGAACGAACTGCACCGGAAAATGAGCAGCATGAGTGATGAAAAAATCATGGGGACATATGATGTGTCAAAAAAGGAAGCTGAAATACTTCTTCCATCCATTATTCTTTTCCACTCTTTTATAAAAATGACTGAAGCAGCTGGAATATCAGTTCCCATGATTTCACTGAGGCATGGCCTGTTGGTGGATATGGCGGATGAATTTTATGACACAAAGGGAAGAAAAGACGCACTCAACGATATAATCAGTTCGGTCTGGTATATTGCCGAAAAATACGGTATTTACAGGAAACACGCTTCATTTGTCGAAGAGCTGGCACTTTCAATTTTTGACCAGACCTGGAAGCTGCACAGGCTGGAAGAAAAAGAACGGCTTTATCTGCAGGTTGCCGCCATACTCCATGATGCAGGAAACTATGTGAGCTTCAGCGAGCATGAGGTCCATTCGTACAGTATAATAAAGCTGTGCAACATTATGGGTTTTTCAAACAGCGAGCTGAATCTGATTGCCAATATTGCCAGATACCATGCGTATGACATACCTTTACATTCCCATACAAACTACACGACACTCGGCAGCAGGGAGAAAGTCACAGTATCAATGCTATCCGCCATTTTGAAGCTGGCGGAATCACTTGATGTTTCCCACAGCCAGAAAATTAGAAAAATAGAAGTGGATATCAATCAGGATAATGCAGTTTTCATACTTCATGCAGTCAAAGATACCCTGCTTGAGGAATGGGACTTCAGAAATAATGCGGAATTTTTTGAAGAAGTCATGGGGATACGCCCCATAACAAAACACAAAGGGTGATTTGATTGAGAACGGATTACGGATCCAGCAACAATTTTATAAACCGTGAACTGAGCTGGCTGGAATTTAACCATAGAGTGCTTGAGGAAGCCTATGATACAAGCAACCCTCTTTTTGAAAGGCTTAAGTTTGTTGCAATCACCTGCTCAAACCTGGATGAGTTTTTTATGGTGAGGGTTGGCCCGTTGTGTGATCAGATAGCCGCCGGATTCGATGAAGCCGATCCTTCGGGCTTGACTCCGAAAGAACAGATATCCAGGATTTTTGCAGATACTCACAATATGATGGATGAATTGTACCGGTACTTCAATAATACCTTGAAGAGGGGACTGAAGAAGGAACTGATACATTTTGTAAAAGCAGATGAGCTGAATGAAAACCAAAAACAGTATCTTGACAGTTATTTTATAAAGAATGTATATCCGGTGCTTACTCCGATGGTGGTAGATCAGAGCAGGCGGTTCCCCAGAGTTTTGAACAGAACCTTGAATATAGCTGTTCTGCTTTTGGACAGAAAGGGAGAAGAGGATGGTGAGAAGATATTTGCCACCATACAGGTTCCTTCGGTGCTCGACCGAATGATAGAAGTTCCGGTTGAAGACGGAAGCAGGTCCTTCATACTTCTGGAAGATTTGATGAAAATGAATATGGATTTGCTTTTTACCGGGCATAAGATACTGACTTCAAGCTGTTACAGGATAACCAGGAATGCTGACCTCTCTCTTGACGAGGAAGAGGCGGATGACCTGCTTATTTCAATTGAACAGTCTCTCAGGCAGAGAAGATGGGGAAATGCAGTAAGGCTTGAAGTGGAAAAAGGTATGAACACTGAACTTCTGGAAGTTCTACTGGATAAGGTCGGGATATCCGGAGAACAGGTATATGAAATCAATGGTCCCGTTGATCTGACTTTTCTCATGAAACTGAGCGGTTTGAAGGGCTTTGATGACATGTGCCACAAACCTATGATTCCGCAGCCGTCAGTTGATTTTTTGAAGGAAGAGGATATCTTCACGTGCATTGCCGGGAATGATATCCTGCTGCATCACCCTTACCAGTCATTTGATCCGGTAATTGACCTGGTAGACAGTGCTGCTGATGATCCGGACGTGCTTGCAATAAAGCAGACCCTGTACAGGGTGAGCGGAAACTCTCCTATAGTGGAGGCATTGGCAAGGGCTGCGGAAAACGGGAAACAGGTTACTGTGCTTGTTGAGCTGAAAGCAAGGTTTGATGAACAGAACAACATAACATGGGCAAGACGTCTGGAAAGAGCGGGTTGCCATGTTATTTACGGACTTGTGGGGCTCAAGACGCATTGTAAGGTTTTGCTGATTATCAGGAGGGAAGAGGATGGCATAAAGAGGTATGTGCATATGGGTACGGGAAATTATAATGACGTTACCGCCCGTTTGTATACCGACCTTGGACTGTTTACGGCAAACCCGCATTTCGGATCGGATGCATCGGCACTTTTCAATATGCTCTCAGGCCATTCCGAACCGAAAAACCTTTACAAGGTAGCAATTGCACCATTTGACCTGAGAAAAAGGTTCTTAAGCCTTATAAGGACGGAAGCTGAGAACGCGCGCAGCGGAGGTAAGGCTAAAATCATTGCAAAGATGAATTCCCTGGTGGACAAGGAAATAATCGAGGCATTGTACAGAGCGTCAAGCGCGGGTGTTCAAATTGAGCTGCTTGTACGTGGTATTTGCTGTCTTAAACCGGGTATAGCCGGTTTAAGCGACCGTATCACAGTCAGAAGCATAGTGGGCAGGTTTCTGGAGCACAGCAGGATATACTATTTCTACAATTC
>CALMWN010000110.1 GCA_937873555.1 uncultured Clostridia bacterium | reverse complement strand
TCTCTGACACTATTTTTTTTGTCTAATATTACAGAGTTTAATAAAGATTTAAAATATACTATGCTAGATTATAATTATTGTTTTTTTGTTCCGGAAGATGGAACAAAAGATTATAATGAAAAGCTATTAACTTGCTTTTATTATGCCTGTATTGGCACTTGTAAAGCAAGTGTGACTATTAATGATGTTGATAATTTGATAAACGAGTGCGCAGTTCTTATGAAAAAAAATAAAGAGTATCTTTTTAGTGAGTATTTTATGCTCAAAGGAAATATTGAGCAGCATATTGAGCAAATGAAGAAAATTGTTATTAATGGAAAAACATATTATGGTACGGAAGTAGGTATTACTGAAGCAAGATTATTATATGGTTTAATGGAGAAGATCAAAGAAGTTACTAAAAATCCTGAAAGATTTGGTATTATTAAAAATACACAGCAGTCGTGAATATTTGGCTATGTAAAAGAAGAGAGGATATTCTATTGTAAGATTAATATTATAATTTTAAATATATATCGATTAAAATGATAATCACCGCATTTCTGAAAAAATCAGAGTGCGGTTTTTTCATGCCCGAAAGGAGGTGGACGAATGGCGGTTATAAGGAGTCTGGTGGTGAAAGTCACTGCGGATATAGGCAGCTTGAAGAAGGGGTTGCAGGAAGCACAGGATACCATGGCAAACGTGGGAAAACAGCTTTCAGGTGCAGGAAAAACCATGTCTGCTGCGTTAACACTTCCCCTTGCAGGAATGGCAGCCGCTTCATTGAAAGCCGGAGCAGATTTTGAAGCCGGGATGAGCAGCGTCAAAGCGGTTTCGGGTGCAACAGGTGAGGAAATGAAACAGCTTGAGGATCTGGCGCTTAAGATGGGAGCTGAGACTAAGTATTCAGCAAAGGAAGCGGCATCGGGCATTGAGGAACTTATAAAGGCTGGTGTCAGTGTAAAAGACATCATGGGCGGTGGATTAAAAGGTGCATTATCCTTGGCTGCGGCTGGCGAACTTGAACTTGCAGACGCTGCTGAAATTGCCTCCACTGTTTTGAATTCTTTTAGAGCCGATGGTCTTAATGTTTCACAAGCGGCTGACATCCTTGCAGGAGCTGCCAATGCCTCTGCAACCAGTGTCTCTGAAATGAAATTCAGCCTCTCGGCCTGTTCCGCTGTCGCAAGTTCGGTAGGGTTATCCTTCAAGGATACTAGCACAGCCTTGGCGGCATTTGCAAATAATGGCTTGAAGGGTTCGGATGCAGGAACTTCACTAAAGACAATGCTCATGAACCTCCAACCCTCCACCGACAAACAGGCAAAATTGTTTAAAGAATTGGGACTTACAACGGAGCAAGGAACAAGCGCCTTCTTTAATGCACAGGGAAAGCTGAAGAGCATGGCTGAAATTGCAGGGCTGCTTCAAAGTAGCATGAAAAATCTTACCGATGCACAGAGACTTCAGGCAATGGAGACTCTGTTTGGTTCGGATGCTATTCGTGCGGCCAACATCCTATACAAAGAGGGTGCAGATGGTTTAAACAAGATGCAAGCTGAGATGGGCAAAGTTAATGCTACTGATGTTGCAGCAGAGAGAATGAACAACCTTAAAGGTTCATTGGAACAGCTAAAAGGCTCCATTGAAACCCTGCAGATTGTTTCAAGTAAAGCCTTTCTTCCCATATTAAAGCAGCTTGCTGACAAGGCAACCATTCTTGTGAACAAATACATGGAACTGAATCCTGAAATCCGTAAATGGGTCACCATAATTTTAGCTGCGGTTGCTGCTGTAGGTCCATTGCTTATGATTTTGGGAGGTCTGTCTTCTGGACTGTCGGTGCTTGCCGGAGCAATTTCTTTTATTGCCTCCCCCATCGGTTTGATTGTGGTGGCGATAGCAGGCTTGGTGGCAGGCTTTATATGGCTTATGAACACAAATGAGGGGTTCAGAAATTCGGTGCTTTCAATATGGGGCGATATACAGGCAACCTTCAAGGAAGTGCTTGGATTTATTCAAGGCAAGGTAGCAGAGGTGTTGCCGGGCATCAAGGCGAAATTTACTGAAGTATTTGGCAATGTCCTCATCTTTATAAAGAGTTTTGCAGCAAATGCAGTGAAAGCCTTCAATATGTTTATTAACGGTTTCAAAGGCGGTGACTTAAGAAGTACAGCGAGTGGCTGGGAAACTGCTTTTTATAGAATCGGTGCAGTAGTCAGCACAGTTTTCAATGGTCTGGTCTCGGTTATACAACCGGTGATGCAGACCATTTTTACAATTGTCAGTGATGTGGTCACAGGCATCTGGAACTTTTGGAACACATACGGACAGCAGATATTTGATACTGCGGTAAGCATTTTTAACGGAATCCTAGCCTTTGTTCAACCAATACTAGCACAGCTTTTTGCATCCTTTGCCCAGTTTGCAAGCTACCTCACGCCTATATGGGAGCAAATAAAAACCTTGATTTTCTCATTGTGGGGAGTGATTCAGCAACTTTGGACATTATTGCAGCCTGTATTTATTGCAATAGGAGCGGCAATTGCTGTGGTGATGGGAATAGCTGTCGGAGTGTTGAACGGAATTATTCAGGCACTGGGACCTTTCATTCAGGCGGTATTGGCTGCAGTGAATTTTATTGTGAACCTCATCGGCTTTGTAATAGCCATCATCAACGGTGACTGGGCAGGTGCTTGGAACTTCCTTGTGGAAGCCGCCAAGTCGGCATGGAGTTTGCTGTCAAACTTGTTCATGACCATTGTAAATCTGGTGAAGGGTTTTGTGGAAGGAATTATCTCATTCTTCAAAGGTCTGTGGTATGCCTTGGTTGGAGGTTCTATCGTTCCAGACCTTGTGAATGGAGTTCTCTCCTGCTTCTCAAACATGGTTTCAGGAGTTACCAATTTTGTAGGCAACCTTGTCGGAGCAGTTACAGAAGCATTCAGCAAAATCGGTTCAGTTGTTGGAGATGTTGTAGAGAGCGCCTGGAACTGGGGCAAAAATATGATGGGCAATCTTGTTGACGGAATCAAATCCATGGGAAGCTCTGTAAAAGATACAGTGTCTGGTGTCGCTGATAAAATAAAGGCGTTCCTGGGGTTCAGTTCGCCGACTGAGCAAGGCCCTGGTGCCTATGCCGATCAGTGGATGCCGAATCTCATTGAAATGCTGAAGAAAGGGCTGGAGCAAGGGACTCCAAACTTGAAAGCTGCACTAAACAATATAATGGCACCTGATATAGATATGCCGGGAATAATGAACCCACCGGAATATACACCTGCAGTTAATACAAAAGCAGGAGGTTCCAGAGTGATAATCAATGTCACAGGCAACTACATCAAGGATGAGGAGGATATTGATAAAATCGCTCAAAAGCTGGTGCGAAAGCTTAATCTCCTGGGGGTGTATGTTTAATGCCAATAGTAATAACCATTGCAGGTCAAGACAAAACCAGCCTTGTCAGAGCAAAATCCCTGTCTATAAGGAGACGCTCGGAGGGGCAGAGTGAAGCATCCTTCACCCTTGTTTCAACAGCAGGGTACATGCCTGAAGTGGGCGCAGAAGTAATAATCACACTGGATACACTCCGGGTGTTCGGAGGCATCATACGGGAAAGAGGTTTAACCCGGCTGAACTCAGATAAATGCAGCATAAAAGTAAGCTGCCATGGCTTCAACCTCATTCCTAGGAGAAGAACTGCGAATTTCGCCCTGAGCAATATAAAAGCCGGGCAGGCTGTGAGCTATATTCTTCAGAACCATTTATCTCAAGAGGGAATCACAACCGGTGCCATAGAGGATGGTATCACATTACAGGCCTTCAATGGAGAATATAAATCCTTGCAAGACCTTCTTGACGACCTCGCAAAGGCCAGCGGTTTTAAATGGTATATCAACGAAAATAAACAGCTGTTCTTTATCAAGGATGACCCAGTAACAGATGCTCCGTTTCAACTTCAAGAGAATGGAAGCTTCAGGCAATTCGGTGAAATTGAAATTACACATACGTTGGATGGGTACCGGAACAGGCAGTACGTTAAAAAAGGGGAGGATATGCTTGTTTCAGCAGAAAATCCCCAGGAAATACAGCTAAGAGCTTCAGTCGAAGGCGGTACGGGCATTTATGAAGAGGTCTCTGAGAATAATACGGTAGAGCTTCCGGAGCAGGCCCAGGCGGTTGCAAATGACCTGATAGCCAGATTCGGGCAGCACATACCTACCTCGATAGCCTTTAGTACAAACACACCCGGATTTGATGCTGGGCAAAAGCTTATTGCAAATCTGCCAAAGCTTGGTGCCACAGGAACGTATCTTATAGAGGAAGTGGAGCTTTCTGATGAGGGAAACGCAATAAAGTATACCGTCAATGCAAGGAAGAAGGATGTTACTAAAACCACAAAGAAAGATGCCGAATGGCCTGAGTACTTTAAGGCACTTGTAAATGGTGCCAAAGGCAAGACCATTGAGGCCACTACCATCATCTCCAATGTGAATATTACCAACAGCCTTTATGCCGATTTTGGATGGATTGCAAACCTTACAGTTGACAGGCTCATCACTGGGGATTTTACAGCAGGTGATGAAGAAGTGAACTACATCGACATCAATGATCAAAGGTTAAGATTTATCACAGCAAGACGCATGTACACAGAAAGCATGCCTGACCCTGATGTCCAGTATTCAGATGACGAGGGAAACCTTTATTTCTGGAAGACAGAAGAGCATAAGCAGATGGGGACAACAGCTTCGGAGTGGCCGGTAATGGTGCATCCTTACGAAAAAGTAGTAAAGCTGTCTATTGAATTTGTTGAGATAGACGGAGAAATGCTGCCTAAAATCCAGCTTGGGGCAGGCTCGGATAGTACGGGCCTGACAGACCGTGGGAAAGCTTTCATATGGAAAACCCTGACCGGCCTGAACCTGCAATACCATTCCACTCAAGGCCTTATGCGCACTATAGCCTTGGGCGAGGATGGGATCACTTTTTATTCGGAAGATGGTGAAATCAACGCTTCAACATGGAAACCGGTTAATACCCTCATAAAGGATGTCAGACTATTTAAGGCAAACGGTAGTTTACAAGGTATGAGGACACAGTATGCAGACAACAGCACCATTGACTGGGATTTTGAACGGGATGTCGACGGGAGAATTACGAAGATAATTAACAGGAACAATTACAATGCTATTACGGTAAATCAGAATGCCGGTACTAAGCCGTGGTAAGGAGGAGCGTATGTCATTTGATAAA
This sequence comes from uncultured Clostridia bacterium, assembly GCA_937873555.1. Taxonomy (GTDB): domain Bacteria; phylum Bacillota; class Clostridia; order Acetivibrionales; family CALMWN01; genus CALMWN01. The sequence continues at coordinate 16,830 of CALMWN010000110.1, read as the reverse complement.
TATATTTATACAGTAAGTGTTAGTACGGGAGATACTGCCAGGGTACAGAGCGCGGATTTTTCAATTAAATTTCTTCAATATTTAAACGGTCTGGTCAAAGACTCTCCAAAAGTCTTATACTCAAATTCGGCTAAGAATGAGATAAATAAAATGCTCATAGAAAGGTATGCTGTATCCTCCTTTTCAACAAGCACTCCTTCGGTAATAAGGTTATATGCTACAGGCTTGGGGTATACAGCAGATTATTTTGTCGGCAAAAAAATAAAAATTGTATCTGGTCAGGGAATTGGCCTGGAGAGGGTAATAACAGCCTATAATACATCAACAAGAGATGCTACTGTAGATACTCCATATCCAACAGGGGCAGGACTATATCCAATATCAGGGACAAGTGAATATATGATTGTTCCTGATTTTTTAGATCCAGCTGCTCAAGGTGTTCCAGGAGTAGAGTTACTTTCTCAGATGGCATGGGGAAGCACTTATTCAAGACTATGCCCTATCTGGCTAACCATTAGCACCGCTGCAAATCTTAAAGTACATTTTATAGCGGATATCGGGACCAGTGATAACAGGGGTTATGTAAGATTTGTCATTGAAGGCGCGGCTGAAGCAGTCTGGGTAACTCAAGTTCTGTGCGCTTTTGATTCAGCTGTCAGCACCAATTATCTTAACAATGAAGAGCTAATAAGCTTTGCAATGGGTGAAAAGGCAAATACTTACTTCTATTTCAGAAGGTTTGTCAACTCCTTGGCAACCTACCCATATGGAAGCACCAGCCCTGATTATTGGGGCAGCTTCGGAACGGTAAAAATTGACCAGCCGGAAAATACTTTGGATACAGACTTGTTTTTCTATTTCTATCAGAATAGTACTACTTATAACTACCTGTCTCCATACTATAACAAGAGATTTACTGGTGAAATGATAAACAATACAATCCAGGTAGCAACTGAAAGAATAACTACGTATGTATCAGATTTTGCCATAAACTATTACACTAAAAAAATACCGATATTCAGGACATGGTTTGGTACGGATTCTTATGGAATAAGAGGCTATACCTCACACCTAATACAGCTGCCTTCAAGTTATATCATAACCGATGAGTTTTACTCAATTGACGGAGCATTGTATTTCGGTATACCGTATTTAGGCTCTGTGAATAAGCAGCTGTTGTTAAAGGTCTAGGTGAAGGTTATGGCATGGGATTATACTCAAACACAAAATCTGATAAATGCGAATGGTGTTGAATTTGTCGATACCGGAGCTTTATATAAAGGTGTTATTTTAATTCCGGTTATGACACCTTTATGGAATATAAAAATATCCAATTTATCTATTCTCTATATAAGCGGCTATAGAAAGATATTGACCTTTGCAGGCAAAACATACTTTCCCTTTGTAGCTGAGCCGTTAACGTCAGTTGAAAGCGAAAATATAGGCTTTGAAAAAGGAATGCTGGTGGGTATGGCTATAGCCTACAAAGAGGATTAATGAAAAGGGGTGAAAGAGGATGAACACTGAAGATATTATCAAATGGCTTAAGGCAGGAATTGCATCTATCGTATCTGCTCTCAACTATTTTTTAGGAGGATTTGACATGTCACTGAAGGTATTGATAGCACTTACAATTCTGGACTTTATCACAGGCATCCTGGCTGCAGTTTATAAAAGGAAAGTAGATTCCAATATTGGCTATAAAGGAGTAATCAGAAAAACAGGGATGTATGTCATGGTGTGTATGGCCTATCTACTGGATGCCGTGCTTGGGACTACCGGTATTCTGAGAGGAGCGATGATCGGCTTTTACATTGCGGTAGAAGGCATATCAATAGTAGAAAATACCGGTGCCATGGGCCTTCCACTGCCTGCCTTTATAAAGGAGGTACTGGTTAAGCTGAAAACAAAAAGTGACAATGCCGGTAAAATTGAGAGTCAAGATGATATATCGAAGGATGTGGTGAGGAAAGATGGTTAAGGTATATTTAAGTCCATCAACACAGGATGGCAATGTTGGAGAGGGTAACTACGGGACAGAAGAACAAAGAATGAACCAGGTAGCTGATGTCACACAGCAGGTGCTTGAGCGGCATGGAGTCAAGGTGTTCAGAAACAAGCCGGAGTGGCCTCTTTCACAGGTTGTGACTGACAGTAATAATAAAAATCCAGACATTCACTTTGCAATACACTCTAATGCCGGTGGTGGCAGGGGTTGCGAGGTATATTGCCATAAGTTCGGTGGACAGGGTGAAAAACTTGCAAGAGCGGTTTATGAAAGGCTATCACCCCTTACTCCGACAGTGGACAGGGGTGTACATGAAGGCTTCAACTTTTATGGTGAAGGCAAGCACATGTATGAGCTTGCCTATACCAATGCTCCGGCAGCTCTTATTGAGGTAGGATTTCATGATAATGAGCAAGATGAAATCTGGATTGTCAGCAACATAGAGGTTATTGGGAAGGCTCTGGCAAAGGGGATTCTTGATTATTTTGGTATTAAATTCAGGGAAGCTGAATTAGGGCTAAATGAAGCTCTTGAGATTCTAACCTCAAAAGGAATTATATCTTCACCTTCATATTGGAAAGAAAATGCTATTTATGGAAAGCAAGTGAATGGAGAGTACGCAGGAATTCTTATAAAAAGAGCTGCGGAGGTTTTGACTAAATAGCCGGTATTGACTTGACTTCTATCAAGTTCAGAGTGATGAATAGTATACCAAAATGATAGAAAGGAGCAAAATCAATGCGTGTACGGATTATTGAACCTACTGTAAAGGCTCAAACCGCAAAAAAGAAGGTATGTGCCTATGCAAGAGTATCCACTGAAAATGATAAGCAAGGTGAATCTCTGGAAAACCAAGTAACATATTACGAAAACCTCATATCCTCAAATCCTGAATATGAATTTGCAGGCATCTTTGCAGACAGGGGAATAACCGGAACAACCGACAATAGACCCGAGTTTCAAAGGATGTTGGCACTCTGCAGAGAAAGAAAAATTAATTTAATCATTACAAAGTCGGTTTCGAGGTTTGCAAGAAATACAGCCATAATACTTGAAACAGTAAGAGAATTAAAGGATATAGGAATTGAGGTAAGGTTTGAGAAAGAAAATATAAATACATTATCGGGGGACGGTGAGTTGATGCTTACCGTCCTCTCTTCATTTGCGGAGGAAGAAAGCAGAAATGTCAGCGAGAATGTCAAATGGCGCTATCGTAAGAAATTTGAAAAAGGAGATGTGGTTATAAACACAAGCCGCTTTCTTGGTTATGACAAAGATGAATATGGTGATCTTGTTATAAATATTGACGAAGCTGAAATTATAAAACGAATTTATAAGGAATACTTGGCTGGTAACGGCTCATTTAAAATAGCCAAAATTCTAAATGCTGAAGCATTCCCAACAGTTACGGGGGCAAAGTGGAATGAGACTACTATCAGAGATATTCTGAAGAACGAAAAATATAAAGGCGATGTAATGCTGCAAAAGACATTCACACCAAACCATCTTACAAAAAAGAAAAAGAAAAATACAGGAGTGGTCGACAGTTTTTATATTGCCGATAATCATTCTCCAATTGTTTCAAAGGAAGTGTGGGAGCAGGTTCAGGAAAAAATGCAAAAACGTGCTGAATCAAAAGGTGTTGTTAAAGGAACTGATAAATACCTGACTCGGTATCCTTTGTCGGGAATGCTATTTTGCAGTAAATGTGGGTCTGTTTTAAGACGCAGGACTTGGAATAGTAAGCTTTCCTGCAAAAAGATAGTCTGGCAGTGTAGTGATTATATTCAAAAAGGAAAAGAAGCCTGCTCTGGTACAAGAATTGATGATGAGGTCATCAGTAGGCTTAATATAAAGGAAGAAACGGTTGTAAAGGAGGAAGTCAAAAATGGCAAGAAACATTACAGTTATACCAGCAAGAGCAACTCGGGGAAGTCTGGCACAGGAGATAGAACCACAGAAAAAGAGAATGGCGGCATACTGCCGGGTCTCAACCGACCAGCTAGAACAGTTATCAAGCTATGAAGCACAGGTACAATTTTATACAGGTTATATTAATAATCATTCCGATTATGAAATGGCAGGAATATTTGCTGACGAGGGGCTTTCTGGCACTAACACCAAAAAGCGTGAGCAGTTTAATAAAATGATTGAAGACTGCAAAGCCGGAAAAATAGATATGATAATCACCAAGTCCATTTCAAGGTTTGCCCGGAACACTCTTGACTGTCTGAACTTTGTAAGAATGCTGAAGGACTTAGGCATCGGGGTGATTTTCGAGAAGGAAAATATAAATACATTAGATAGCAAAGGTGAGGTTCTTCTGAGCATTTTAAGCTCATTGGCTCAAGACGAGAGCCGTTCAATTTCTGAAAACAGCACTTGGGGAATCAGAAGGCGGTTTGAACAGGGTAAGGTTGCAGTTAACCACACCAAATTCATGGGCTATGATAAAGATGATGAGGGAAACCTTATTATAAATGAAACTCAAGCCAAAATCGTCAGAAGGATTTATGAAGATTACCTCAATGGCAAGGGTCCGAACAAAATAGCTAGGGAGCTTGAGGAGGAGGGAGTTATAAACTGGAATGGCAAAGCAAAGTGGTACGAAAGCAGCATAAGGAAAATGCTCTCAAATGAAAAATACAAAGGTGATGCACTCCTTCAGAAGACCTACACAGTGGACTTTCTTTCAAAGAAACGGGCTGATAATCATGGTGAAGTACCAAGATATTATGTTGAGGAAAGCCATCCGCCGATTATAGATAAGGAAACATGGGAAGCGGTAAAGCTTGAAATGGAGAGAAGAAAAGCATTTGCGGCAAGGTATCAGATTCAAAAGATAGATTATGCGACTGATGAGCATCCTTTTGCTGGGAGAGTGATATGTGGTTGTTGCGAACGCGCATATGGCAGAAAGGTGTGGAACTCTACTGATGAAAGGCTTAGAAGAATAATCTGGCGATGCAACAATAAGTACATGGCTAAAGGTGAAAAGGGCTGTGATAGCTGGCACATCGATGATGGAGTTCTGTATAAGACATTTATTAATGCCTTTAATGCTGTAGTTGAGAATAAGGACTATTTTATGGGTAAGTGGAAAGAACAGATTAACAGTGAGGATGATCTTAAGAGAGTTACTGCAAAGAGGTTTATAGGGGTTTTCAGAACAACCGGAGCCATTACTGATTTTGATTTAGGTTTGTACTTTAAACTGATTGAAAAGATAATGGTTTATGATCAATCCAGATTGATTGTATGCTTACTGGATGGCTCGGAAATTGAATGTGAAATTGAAGTAAATAGATAGAAAATGATTATAGCCGTCAACTGGGGAGAAATATTCTCTGGCTGGCGGCTTTTTTTATTTTCAAGTCATTATTTTTAACATTTTGTTTGAATAAGTTGTAAAATGTAAAATTTTATGATATTGTAGTTGATGGTGTTTGTCATAAGAGAGGTGTACGATTTGGGAAACAATAATGATTTATTAAGAGAAAAAGTTACAAAAAATATGGCTGAAAATTTGGCAATGCTTCGGACAAAACTGGATTTAACGCAGGAGCAGCTTGCTAATTTAATTGGTGTTTCAAGACACACCATCATGCAAGTCGAGAATAAAAAAGCAAAGCTGTCATGGAGTAATTTTCTGAGTCTGTTACTGATCTTTACAAAGAACTCAGAGACGGATAGGTTGCTGAATATTCTTGAAATATACACAGATGAATTAAATAATGAATTAAAACTAAGATAATGAAGAAATTTTTAAAGAACCCCATTATATGTCCATCTTGGCAGATATAATGAAAATGAGCTTGTGAAAAGGTGGTGAAAAGTTGAAATCTGGAATTGATTATAATGGGAATAAAGGTTTTAGATTGCTGAGTATCTATGAGAGGCTTAATAAAGGTGAAACCGTAGAAAAAGCGCAGCTTGCAGACTCTTTTGGTGTTACTCAAAAAACAATACAAAGAGACATTGATGATCTCCGTGCATATTTAGCAGAAAATCATATGGAAGAGAATGAAGTTGCAATAAAGTATGATAAGGTCAAGAATGTTTATTACCTTGTTCGTTTTGAGAGGGAATGGCTCACCAATGAAGAGGTTATGTCACTATGTAAAATTTTGTTGGAAAGCCGTGCTTTCTGTAAAGAAGAACTTGATAGCCTTATCAGCAAGCTATTAACACAAGTTGTGCCAAACGACCGTAAAAAAATTGAGAGTGTGATAAGAAGTGAGCAATATTACTATGTACCATTGCGGCATGGAAAATTTCTGTTTTCAATTTTATGGAAGCTCTCGCAATTTATAACCAGAAGTGAGATTATTCAGTTTGATTATACCCGTCAAGATGGAATGAAAAAGGAAAGATTAGTAAAGCCGGTAGCTGTAATGTTTTCTGAATACTATTTTTACCTGATAGCCTTTATGGCAGATGGAAGTAAGGATTTCCCTACTACCTTTCGTATTGACCGGATTGCTGATTTAAAGGGTTCAAAACAGCATTTCAATATTCCATATAAGGAAAGGTTTAATGATGGAGAGTTTAGAAAAAGAGTGCAGTTTATGTACTCAGGGGAATTAAGAAGAATTATTTTTGAATTTAATGGCCCTTCGATAGAAGCTGTATTGGACAGGCTACCGACAGCAGAGATTGTCGGAGAGAAAAACGGTGTATATACTATTCGAGCAGAGGCTTATGGCGATGGTATTGATATGTGGCTGGGAAGTCAAGGGGATTTTATTAAAATAGTGTAATTGGAGGTTTTTAATGGATACCAAAATTATTCGTGAGGATATTGATGATTACAGTCGACGTAATACAAGGAAAGACAGTTATAAAAATCGTGTCTTTGATGGTAATAGATTAACACAGGATGAATATACCGGAAAAAAGCTATTCTATTCAAAAAATGGTGTAAATGCGGCAGTTGGCCAAGAACGTCACTATACTACTGAAACAACTGCAAATGTTGATCATGTAATTCCTATAGATACGATGATAGAAAGATATGGCGACAAGATAACTCCTGAACAACTAAAAAAGATTACAAACTCTGATTATAATTTGGCAATCACTTCCGAAAAAATTAATAAAGCCAAAGGAAAGATGAGCAATCACGAATACTTATACAAACAATTTCGAGAAGGAAATTCCAAAAGCATAACAACTACATACAATATGCTTCACAGAGAAGCAACTGCCAATATTGCAAATCACAGTGCAGTAACAGTGACAGCAGTCAGTAATAACGTTGGAAATGTATTAAAAATTGACTCTACTTCACTTAATAAAGAAGCTGAAAATACAGCCAGAACAACAGGCAGAGCGATGCAAAGTGGAACTGATGCTGCGCTTATCTCACTGACAGTTTCGAGTATAAATAATCTAGTTTCAGTTGCTACAGGTGAAAAAGATCTGGGAACTGCTGTAAAAGATATTGCTCGGGATACAGTAACAAGTGCTGTTTCTGGCGCTGGCTTGCAGTTAGCACAAGAAGCAGTAGTAGGCGTAGCAAATTTTGCTGGAAATACAGCTATGGTTACAGCTCTTCAAAATTTACCTGTAGCTCAAATTGCAGTTGCAATTTCAGTTGGAAATTCAGTTATGAGATTTATTAATGATGATATTTCTGCTGAAGAATGTGTAACAGAAATATTATTAAATGGAGCAGGTATTTTGGCGTTTAATATAGGTATGACAGTTGGAGGCCCAGCTGGTGCTATTATTGCCTCAGTGGTCGTTGGACAAATAAGTAAAACGATTCTTGAGTACAAACAAACTCAAAAACTTAATGCCGAAAAAGAACGTAAATTTAATAGTATTGTATGTGAGGCATTATTAGAAATGGAGAAACAGAGAAAGAACTTACAGCAGATGATAGCTGAAAAGTATTCTCATTGGGATAACTCCTTTGATAACGGTTTTAAGTTAATATATATATCAGCTATTGAAAATGATATTGATGGCATAACTGATGGACTAAATTCAATACTTAGTATATTTAATAAAAATGCTAAATTCTCTACAATCGAAGAATTTAACGTCTTTTTTGATAACATTGATGCAGAATTAACATTATAGGAGGATATTTATGATACCTTTTTTGGTAGGCGGAGCTTTAATTAAAATACTCATTGATACGAATAAGTCAATGAAACTTGATGAACAAGCTCAGAAAAAATATGCCAAAGCCTATGAAAGAGAGCGAGAGGCAAGAGCTTTAATTTATGAAAAAAGTAGTCAGGCAAATAATAGTTTATTAAAAGTTGCAAACAGAAAAAGAGCTATTCTTTCCACATCAATGAACGATTTCTTGGAGTTATATGAAAAAATAATAAAGATTAATTTTGTTCCTGGTGATGGTATTTTAGAATTAGAAAATTCTGTATTGGCGCCGAGCAGACTTTCAGAAATTAGAAATGTTACAAATACAGCTATTTCACCTATGACAGATAAAGAAATTGTCAGAAGCTTTTTACTTAAAGGCATTGGTGGTGCTATGATTGATGACTCGAAACGTACTCTTGAAATGGCTAGTAATCAACTCAAAGCTTCTAACGTAGCATATTCACAAGCAGAGACTGCTGCTGTTATTTTTAATGGAATAATAGAAAGAAGTAATAAATTTGCGACTCTTTTATCTAAAATGGATTTGTTTTTTTCTCGTTCTATAAAAACAAGTTCAGAAATAATTGAGAAAAATGGAAAAGACAGAAGTGGATATAATATTAGAGATCGAGAAACGTTAATGACTTGCATAAACTTTGCAGATGCAATAAAAAAAGTGATAGATGCGCCTCTCTTAAATGAAAGTGGAGAAATAGCAGAAGCTTCTATAGCAGCGATACAAACAGGTAACGCCTATTTAGACAAATTAAAAAATATATAATCTTGGGGGATATTTACTATGAAAAAATTTAAAGTTTCAGGAAATTGTAATGCGTGTGGACGATGCTTTATTTTAACAGATTTGTTAATCGAAAAAGACGATGGCAAAGCCGAAGTATTGAGTACAGGTTATATTGCTGATGATTTTGTCAAAGAAGCTCAAGAAATTATTGACACATGTCCAGTAAATGCTATATCAATCATTGAAGTGGGAAATGTAAAGTCTATTGGCAAAATTGGTCTTAAAGAATTAGAAAGACTTTTGAAAGACAAATTAAAAAGGATTGAGGCTCCAAAAGCCAAATTAGAAGATGTGAAATTTAGCTCAAAAGACTACGGATTTAATTTCCCAAATGTAAGATATTTTAGTGACTATAAATATTCTAGTGATAGTCAAGCAGAAAGGGCAGCTCTTGATGAGTTTGATAGAACAGCATACTCTCAGTATAGACCGATGCTATTAAAAGTGTTTGTGGAATACAAAAATTGGAAACTAAAACCATTTTACACTTTTGATACTAGTGATGACAGCTTTTATTACAGAAAAAATAAAGAATATGAAGAGGTACTTAAAGAAATTGGTACTGAAGCAAGAGCATTAACAGAAGGTAAATTAAATTTACCTAAAGACTTTGAAACCTTTGAAGTTTATTTAGGTGATAAAGATAGTTTCGCATATCAAAGAGCGGTTGCCTATCTTGGTAATTTTGAAACGAAGAGTACTGAAGCAGGTATTATGGCGGAATTTAGAAGTAGTTCATACAGTTCTCTAGACTCATACAAAATGTACATTGACACAGATGACATGGAAACTTCTGATGGTGTGGATTGGCGTGGAAATCTAAAATATAAAACTAAATATCGCTACAGCAATGTGGATAAAGCAATCCATAATTTCTTTAACGACTTAAAAAGTGCAATGGATTATGCTGATATAGACGAAGACTTAGCGTTCCCTGTGGTAGAAGAGGTAGTGGGATACTACAAAAAAGAAATAGATAAAACAGTTGAACAAAAATTAAAAGAATTTTCAGAAGCAATTTCCTTGTACGAGTAAAAAGGAAAACTACGATAATATCCTTGCCGTTTTCTCACGACATTTTGTTTATGGAAAAATAAAAAGTAGCAGTTTTTTGGGGGGGCAAAATGCATACCCCCTACAAATCTTTCAACGTTTTCAGAAGCAGGGTGTGCATTGTATTATTTCATAGTAGATTAGCCAGTGGAGGCGAGGGGACATATATATGTTAGCTTTTGATATATGTTCTACATTACTGCTAAAAGTGAGATTAATTACATAACCTCAAAATCCCCCCTTGACAAATACCACTTTCAGAGTAATGAATGCTTGTCAAGGAGAATTTATAAATGACAGATGAACTAAGACAAAAGATTAAATCATTGCGCTATCAAGGTCTTGGCTATAAGCAAATAGCTAATACTACAGGATTATCAAGAGACACGATTAGGGGTTACTGTAAACGGAACGGCTTGCATGGGATTGCAGCAGGCTTGAAAAAGGAATACCATAAGGTGATGGAAGAAGAATTCATTTTTATTCTTTGCCTTAACTGTGGTAAGGAAATTAACCAAAATCCAATCGGCCCTAGGAAAAAATACTGCTCAATGGCTTGTAAAAGAGAATGGGAGAAAATTCATAAAATAAAATACACATTAACTTGTGAGTATTGTGGCAAGGAATTCAAATCTTTGGGAACAAGACATCGAAAGTACTGTGACCATAACTGCTATACCAGAGATCGATTCTGGCGGGAAGAAGATGCCGCAGACGTTGCAAAGAAGATCATAGAGTTTAGAAAGGTGAACCATTTACCAAAATGGCTAAAAGATTTGCTCTTATCGGACCCTGAGGAATAAGCTCTTATGGGGGTATGTTTAATTCTCATTCGCGCAAGAAAATAGTTATAATGGGTATATGCGAATGGATTTATAAGGATATGTATTTTTGTGCGAGTGCTAATAAATTTAAAGAAAACTTGATAAAACTTTGATGGATTCGCGATTTAAAGAAGCTTAATAATTGCGCGTATCAGTTGAAAGCCTTGACATGCAACCTTTGTAAAGACCCCCTAAAATTTCAAGGGGGTATGCGATAAATTTTTACGCGCATTTGTATCATCTTACTGCCAAAACACACGTGGAGACAGTTACATTACTAACAAAACTGTAGTTTTTGTTTGGGTGAGTTCTTGGAATGGCTTGAATATGCGTGTTTAGGGGCTTTGGGATTATGCCGTGGGGGTTATAAAAACAGAAAGTTTTTACTTGGCATAATCCTAAAAAGTGGTAATTTTCAAAAATGCAGGATTTTATTTGGTATATTTCATATTGGCCGATGTAGTTATAATTGTTCTCCAATACTTACTCTGAATTAAAATTTGGCTCTAGCAGAATCTAAAAACCTTACCCTTAGGTATAACTGTACCCGGGGTCCATTTTGAGGCAACTTTCATATACTATATCAAGTGGAGTATGCTCATGGAGGTTAGCAAGTTGAATTACTATATCGGACCATACATTAATCCTTATGTAAACGCTACTAACAGGCAGAACTTTTATATACTTGATAAAAAAACTGGAGATGTAAATGGTGATGGTATTCCTGACACAGTTTATTTAACAGGTGAAAAAGGGGAAAATCCATTTTATGAAAACATTAAAGTGATAGTGCAGGATGGAAGGACGATGAAGAGGGATACCATCCCTTTATATCCCAAGTATAGTATGGCTTACAGTCCATGGTTGTTTCTTGAAAGATTCACCAACTCAAGTGCCGAAGAGATCATGGTAAGCCTGCCTGTCGGAGGAAGCGGAGCACTGACATATTACTATGTAATATCATTCCTGAACAATAATGCAAGGTATATGCTTGGCCCTGAACAGTTTAGGGTACTTTTAAAGACACTCCAAATTGATGTTGAATATATGGATAATTACAAGGTACTTGTTAAAAGCAATAAACTGAACCAATCATATACGCTGGATGTAAGTGATAGAAAGGAATCTTATGAAGGAACACTTTATGACAAGAATGGCAAGCTTATTAACTCACAGGAAGGCTTTGTATTAAATCAACCCCATCTGTATCCCGTTAAGTTTGATGGAACCCAGCCCTACAAGCTGGAGTCGCTGGATGATATAGCAGGAACTTCACATGCTGACAAACTAGGATATACAGTAACCTATTGGATGTATTCAGAGGATAGAAAAGCCTGGGTTTTAGATCCTGAGTACTTTACTATTATGCTTTAATTTTAAATTATAGTAGCTCATATTTATATGGATCAAGATGGAGAAGGAGTGTTTTGAGACACTCCTTCTATATTAGTTTTGCATTAATAAACCAATGGCGCAATTTGGCACGGGGGGAATGGGTTTATATCCTGTATCTGATTATAGTTATAATGTTTTAAGGCAAACTGAGATTGATACAAATACTCAAGCAAGTATACTTCCGTGCCAGTGAAGTTGCAAAGTATACCCGAAACACCTTGCCCGTTGGCAAGAGACACGCCTACTGGTTGGTTTATCAAAAACTGAAGTTTCGATTGCCAAGGCATATGAATCACCTCCTGTTAATAGTTTATTTATGTTCACATAAGATGTTACTATTAAAGGTTTATAAAACTTCTAAAATTCAATGTTAATAATCTATGAACTATAATCGCAAATACTCTAGTGATTACAGTCCTCACTAACTCAATGGCAGTAATACTTTTTAAAATTGTCAGGATCTACATATTTACCACAAGGATAGTATTCTCCCATGATTTCAGGTGAAACGATGTGGCCCGGTTGAAGACCCTTCGCAGTATAGGGGAAGTCTTCAGAGACTATCTTATTTCTATAAAAAAGTTGAAGGGGAATTAAAGGTAGATGACTTGCGTCTATCCAGTTATACCCATTTTTTGTTGTCACAAAAGATGGGCGTGGTGTACCAAAGCTGATGACCAGATTGACATAGCCATTTTTATCAATAACTGTCTCAAAATCTGCAAGAGAGTATAGTCCTACTAGGCCTACTGGGGATACAAATGACATACTCCAGTACCGCATGTCTTCATTTCCTACGATTCCAATATTGTGGTACGTATCGGGAAATGTAGGAGCTTTCCAACGAAGCAACAATAACTTACTCGGGTCTCTCACAAGTTCATTAGAAAGGATATAGGCATCATTATAATCATATTGTATAAGTGCGGATGCGCGACTTAGGGTACTCCAGGATAAATCACAATTTTCTTCACAGGTCTTTTCATGAGAAAAATAATACTGTTCATTTTGTAGGGTATTATTTTTTGGTTTTAAAGACTTAACAAAAGTAGCTTGATTTGTTGGTTCAACTTTATTTGAATATCTTTCATCTCTTGATGCTGGAAAATACCGAATTTCAGGAAAACCTACTCCACCAGTTTCATCATACCCAATACTTGGAACATAAATACGAAGACTTATGGTTCCTTGTGTATTAGGTACACCACTTGGCATGGTTCCTGCATAAACAATATTATTGCCTGCCCCTGGAACAAAATGTTCAGCCCCTGCTGGTGGTGCTGTAAAACGGATTTTTAAAGTATAATTACGTTTTTTTGAATTCCAATCAGCACCAGGCCAAAAAGGATTCGTACTTCCTGGATCAGGTATCAACTTGTAGTCAGGTATTGTAGCTATAGTAAGATCGGCTTTACCTATTACACCAAAGGATAAATATCTTGCATAGGGGAACTGTCCTTTAATCACAATCTCAACATTAGGATCAACTGAATACGGAAAACCATTATAACTAGCATTAAAATCCCCCAGGAGACCTACGTTGTTACTGGGTTCATGAATCCATTTTTGTATACCTGGTGATAACGGTGTGATAGGAATCATATTCTGATTAGGCTGAGTTGCAACATAAGGATTGATTGGGTAAGTATAACTCGGCAATAACGATGAGTTTGGATTAAAATTCTGCATTATCGTGTTAACAAAATAGGGACAAGGGAACTTATTATACATATTTATGACCTCTTTCTTAGATTAAATTATGGGGTTCTTCTAAATCCCAGAATATTGCTCCTGTACCGCAGCTCAGGCACTAATTTTCCACTCCCGTTAAATATCATATGACTATGCCAAATCCGGTAGGGCTTATCAGACTGATGAAGTATGCAGTGAATGTGAGCAATACTCATCATTATTTGTACGCGCAAATTTGATTCCAATACAGGAATCGTTAACAATAGTAGCCATTAAAATCCACCGCTATACTATATTATGTAAATTTCATTTATAATGTTACTCCACTACCTCATTTCAAATGGCTTTATTATCAATAGAATTGATATCTAAATAAAAAGGTAAAGGAATTCATTGTAAAATAGTAATATTTTATGTAAGTCAAGCGCATCTTGTAGTAAGAAGTATTCGAGGTGAAATCATGAGATTATATGAAGAGCCACTTCAGTTGCTTAGCACGAGAAAAAATGTATTAAGAAGAAATGATTATAATATTGTATACTTGGGGGATAGCTGGGTGGAAAAGTCAATGTTCCCCACTACAGCCACTACAGCTATACCAGTAATGAAATATTTGAAGCTGCTTTGAATGAAGCAAAAAATATAAACAAAGACTCATTCCTCCACGAGATAGAGGATAAGGCTTCATGGGTAATGAATCAGATGTACCGTTGCTTTTAAGAAAACATGATGAATTAAAATCGCTTTACCCCAGTGAAAATTATGAACAGGGAGCATTATTGGGACTTATTGAGTTAAGGGAACGCTTTAAATTACTGAGATAAACGAATTTAAACGGTTTTATAGATTTGTGGTTATAAATTCTGGTACTATCTTTCAGATATTCAGGAAAATCAAACTGGGTACTGTTGGGGAAAAGACATTCCGTCGGCACTATTTTTTTCTTTTTACTTTAAAATTAGCGTGATAACCTTTACAAATAAAGAAATATGTGATAATTTTAAAGAGACAGTACTTTAAATTATGAATAAATCCCTTTAAAATTAAAGAAATTCGATAGAAATTTAAAGAGAGGTGGAGTGAAATGGTTGGATTTGCTGAACTGTCTAAAATGAATATATTTACAATGGACGATGTGAGTAAACTAACAGGCAATTTAAAAACTGCATCTTCTTTAGTTCTGAGGCTTTCAAAAAAAGGATACATAAAGAAAATAAAGAATAACCTTTATACCTGCGTAAATGTAGCAGATGGTCAAATTGTTGCTTCTAAGTATCATATAGCCTGTGCTATAAACGAAACTGCATATTTATCCCATCATTCTGCTTTTGAATATATGGGGTTATCAAATCAAGTTTTTTATGAATTGTATGTGTCATCTTCAAAAAGGTTTACAACCTTTGAATTTGAGGATTTGACTTACAGATATGTGCCTTCAAAATGTGATGAGGGAGTAATTTGCCCCAAGAATACGCAAGGGATAAGAGTTACTTCAATAGAGCGCACTGTGGTTGATAGCATAAAGGATTTTGAGAGAATAGCAGGACTGGAAGAGCTATTAAACTGTGTTTCTAATATCACATTTTTGGATGAGAATCAGCTTAAAAAATATTTGGATTCTTATAATATGCAGTTTTTATATCAGAAAACAGGATTTATATTAAAGAATTATGAAAAGCAATTTCGACTATCTGATGAATTTGTTAATTATTGCAAAAGTAAAATCGGTAAGAGCACCAGATACCTGACAAAAGACAGCAGCAAATATTTAAGCGAATGGAAACTGATAGTTCCTGAAGGTATATTTGAATTAACGGAGCAAGGAGGAGTGCCGGTTGTTTAATTATGACAAGAATTATATTTCTAAAAGAGCAACTGAGTTTGGATTTATAAGGGATACATTGGAAAAGGTTTACAGGTTAGCGGACATTTTGGAGTATATAAACAGTGACCCTTTGCTAAAAGGGAATTTAGCTCTTAAAGGCGGTACTGCTATTAATCTGACAATATTCAATCTGCCAAGGTTGTCAGTAGATATTGACCTTGACTACATGATTAATGACAGTAAGGAAGAAATGCTTGAAAACAGAGCAATAATAAATGCAGCACTTGAAAAATTCATGGAGAAAAGTGGTTATAAGCTCAGTCCCAGAACCAAAACACCACACAGTCTTGATTCCTGGGTGTTTGAATATGTTAATTCAGGCGGTGGGAAGGATGCTATAAAAATTGAAATAAACTATTCTCTGAGGGCACATATCTTTCCAGCACAGGAAATGAGAATAATAACAGAGCACTTTGAGAGTGAGTATAGTTTGAATTGCCTTAATGTGCTAGAGATTTTCGGAAGCAAGATAAATGCACTTTTAAATAGGGCGGCTGCAAGAGATTTATATGACGTTAGCAATATGATAAAAAGTGGATTATTTGATGAGATGCAAGAGAATATGCTAAGAAAATGTGCAGTATTTTACGCTGCAATATCAGCTAGAAAGGTTAATAAAAGCTTTGATACGAATGCCATAGATGGCATTACAAAGTATAAAATTAGAACTGATTTGTTTCCTGTACTAACCAAAAAGGAGACTTTTGACCTTGATGCAGCCAAAACGACGGTCAAGAGATACATAAAAGAATTAATGGCTTTAACAATAGAAGAGAATGAATTTTTGGATAGATTTGAAGCAAAGGAGTATATGCCGGAGCTTCTATTCACTGATAGTCAAATAATTGACCGCATTAAAAATCACCCGATGGCGTTGTGGAAAATTAGACAGTGATACATGGGTTTACCATATAGCCATATCATCGTCTCAAGGCATGTGGAGACGGTAACAGTGCTATATCGGCGGTAAGGGTTGGTATATAAGGGATTTAGGGATTGGCTAGTACAAATGAGGAAAGCAATTATAGACTATATTGATAGTAAGTGGTGTTTTGAC
>CALMWN010000109.1 GCA_937873555.1 uncultured Clostridia bacterium | reverse complement strand
CATTCTTTATTTCACCCATGGTAGTAGTTAAAAGCGCTGAGCAGGCAATGATCTGGGCATTTTCCCGGATCGCCGCTTCCACGAATTTTTCTGCGGATACATCTATACCAACATCTATGACTTCCAGCCCTTTTCCTTCCATCATCATTCTTACCAGATTCTTCCCGATGTCGTGCAGATCACCGGAAACAGTACCCAGGACAACTTTTCCGGTTGCTTTAACACCACTGGAAGCGAGATGGGGCTTGAGTATTTCCGAGCCGGCATTCATAGCTCTTGCAGCGATAAGAACATCAGGTACATATACTTCGTCTTTCTTGAATTTATCTCCTATTATGCCCATTCCATGAAGAAGGCCCTCCTTCAAAATCTTTTCCGCGTTGGAACCTTCGTCAATTGCTTTTTGTACCAGTTCTTTCACTACTTTTGCCTTACCTACCTGAAGATTTTGCGAAATTTCATCGAAAATACTCATCATACAACCTCCCATAAAGTTAGTTATCATTATAAGTACAGCATTATATAAAAATTCTAATATTTGTGGCGCTTTTTGTATTGCAAAAATTTAATTTTTTTTGTAATTTCTATATAAAAAGTTTACGCATGACATAGGGGTGAAGTGAAAAATACGAACGGACGTTCTTGAATTTGTTTGTTTTTTGCCTTGCAATATTATATAATTGGTTTAGAAAGGATAATTTACTATGAAGACTAAAAACCACATTGAACAGAAGATTATAGATACACTTGAGCAAAACTACATGCCTTATGCAATGAGCGTAATAGTTTCCAGGGCCATTCCTGAAATAGACGGTTTTAAACCGTCCCACAGGAAGCTTTTGTACACCATGTACAAAATGGGACTTTTAACCGGGGCCAGAACCAAATCGGCAAATGTTGTAGGACAGACAATGAAGCTAAATCCCCATGGGGACATGGCAATATATGAAACTCTTGTCAGGCTGACCAGAGGTAACGATGCTCTGCTGCATCCCTTCATAGATTCCAAGGGGAACTTTGGAAAGCAGTATTCACGGGATATGAGATTTGCTGCACCGCGTTATACCGAGGTCAAGCTGGATAAACTGTGTGAAGAAGTGTTCGGTAACCTGGACAAGAACACGGTTGACTTTGTGGACAATTATGACGGAACATTGAAGGAACCCACTCTTTTACCAACAACCTTCCCCAATATCCTGGTCAATGCGAATCAGGGTATTGCTGTCGGTATGGCAAACAGCATGTGCAGTTTCAACCTGCTGGAGGTATGCGTTACCACGGTACAGTACATTCTGGATGAGAACGTGGAGATTTCGCATTACTTGAAGGCACCCGACCTGGCATCCGGTGGACAGCTGATCTACAACAAAAAGGACATGGATGATATCTACAATACAGGAAAGGGCGGCTTCAAGCTGAGGGCCAGGTACCGCTACGACAAGGAAAACACCTGCATTGAGATATTTGAAATACCATACACTACTACTACGGAAGCCATCATTGATTCAATAGCCGATCTGGTCAAGGACGGCAAAATAAAGGATATCAACGATGTAAGGGATGAAACGGATCTTAACGGCTTGAAGCTTACTCTCGACATCAGGAAAAGTGCCGATCCCGATGCATTGATGAACAAGCTTTACAGGCTTACGCCCCTTCAGGACACCTTCAGCTGTAATTTCAACATACTTGTAAACGGCAGTCCCAAAGTACTTGGGATAAAGGGTATTTTAAGGGAATGGCTGAATTTCAGGATTAACTGCATTAAAAGGCAGACTCTTTATGATATCGAAAGGAATAATGAAAAGCTTCACCTTTTGCTGGGCCTCAGAAAAATTCTGCTGGATATTGACAAAGCAATAAGAATCATAAGGGAAACCGAACATGAGGTTCAGGTTGTGCCAAATTTAATGGAAGGCTTCGGAATAGACCAGGTGCAGGCGGAATTTATCGCGGAAATCAAACTGAGAAATTTGAACAAGGAATATATACTGAAAAGGGTCAGTGAGGTTGACAACCTTAAAAAAGAGATTGAAGACCTGAAGGGCATTTATGGCAGTGAGGATAAAATAAGAAAAATAATAATCAGGCAGCTGAACGATATAGCAAAGAAGTATGGACAGCCGCGAAGAACAGAGATAATACACGAAGAGCATGTTGAAGAGATAACCAACGAGCACCTTATAGAGGATTATAACTTAAGACTGTTCCTGACAGGACAGAACTACTTCAAGAAAATACCACTGGTTTCATTGAGGGCAAATCCGGAACACAAGGTTAAGGAAGACGACAAAATCCTGCAGGAGCTGGAAACTCACAACAAGGCGGATCTGTTGCTTTTCTCCGACAAATTCACGGTGTATAAGCTCAAGATTTATGAAATAGGTGATTGCAAGGCAAGCAGCCTGGGCGAGTATCTGCCAAACCTTTTACAGCTGGAGCCGGAAGAGAAGATCATTTATATGGTATCAACGGACGATTATAAGGGGAATATGCTCTTCTCCTTTGAAAACGGTAAATGTGCAAAAATAGAATTGGGGAGTTATGCGACAAAAACAAATAGAAAGAAGCTTGCAAATGCATACTCGGACTATTCGAAACTTATAGATATGCGTTATCTGGAGAAGGACCGGGAACTGGTTGCCTTCAGTAGCATAGACAAGGTGCTTGTTTTTGATACTTCAAACATTTCTTCAAAAACCACCAGGGATTCCCAGGGTGTACAGGTGCTCAAATCCAAGAAGGGCAGCACAATGACGACGATCAGGGAAGTGAGCGAAGCCGGTTTTGCCGACCTGGATTATTACAGGACCAGGAACATACCGGCGACGGGCTGCTACCTGAAATCCGAGGATGAGGGCGACCACCAGATATCCTTGAATATTTGATATCCCGGGACAAACAGCACATAAACGTGAGAACGAGTAAATCGTGCAGATTTATGTGCTATTTTCCTTATTCATGAAATACAGCGTGAAAGCAGCATTTTTAATAATTGACAATGAACAATAATAATTCTAAAATAAAATAGAAATTTATACGTATAAACAGCTTAACTGTTTACACGTGCAGAGGGCAAAGGGAGGCCAGATGAACGAGTCCAAAGTATCCAGCAAGGATGTAGCGAGGGAAGCAGGAGTGTCCCAGGCAACAGTCTCATATGTACTGAACAATGTCAAGGGAGTAAAGATTAAGCCTGAAACAAAAGAAGCTGTATTAAATGCGGCAAAAAAGCTGAACTACCACCCCAACCTCATAGCAAGGAGCATGAGGCTGAAAAAGGCCATGTCAATCGGCATTGTTTCCGACAAGGACATTTCAAATTATAATTTTATGAAAGTCCTTGAGGGTATTAAAGATGCCCTTGTACCAAGGAACTATTCCATGACGCTGTGCTTTGACAGAGGCCAGGATGTGGAAAGCGCCGAACATATCAAATATTATAGCTCCAACCGTGTGGACGGGATAATTTTTGCCTTTGCCAATGTACCTGATGAACACTGTGCGTACCTGGTAGAGAACAACATACCTTTCGTTCTCATACATACAAATGTGAAAAATGAAATGATCAACCTCGTAAAAACGGATATGAGCGAGGCGGTTCTTGCTGCTTTCGGACACCTTTTGGAAAAGGGAATTGAACGGGTTGCTTTCTTTGGCGGAGGGGTAGGCAATGATTTTGACAGAAGATATACCAGCTACAAAAAGGCTATGGAATATTACGGGCTTTCAATCGATGAGGGACTGCTGCTAAAGACGCCCGCGGGAGAAGAGGACATAGAGAGGTTTTTTGACGAGTATTTTGACAATGCTGCTGTTAAACCCCGGGCTGTAATATGTGAAACGACAAATATTGCTTTCAGACTTTTGAAATATGCTGTCGAAAGGGGTATGAAGATTCCTTCCGAACTGGCAGTAGCTGCAATAGGAACATCCAAATTTTCTCCGGTATCATACCCGGCCTTGTCGGCAGTTGAAAGTCCGCTGTATGATATGGGATATACCGGATGCGAGATGCTTTTCGATATAATGAACGGGAATACGACAAATAATGTAGTAGTGCTGGAATGGACATTCACTCCGAGAGAGACTACCTGAGGAAGAAGAGAAATACCCCGCTAAAGGCAGAAAATCCTGGATGGATTCTGTTTAACGGCTTATACGTATAAATTGGAGGTAAAAATGATAAAGAAATGGATTTTAGGTGAATTTATCAGGGATAACCTGTCCAAATATACTCTGGGTATATTGGCATTGGTTGTTTCGAGCTTTTTGAACCTTACCATTCCAAAACTGTTGGGATATATAATCGACCTGCTGAAAACCCCTGAAGTCGGACAGAGCAGGATATTCTGGCTTACCTTTATAATGCTTGCCGTATCGGCCCTGCTTTTCGTTATGAAATACACCTGGAGATACTTTTTGATGGGAAGGGCAAGAGACCTTGAATGCTTTTTGAGAGCGAAACTTTTTGCACATCTGCAAACCCTTCCTGTAAAATTCTATAACAACAAAAAAACAGGCGACCTCATGGCGTATGCCATAAACGCTGTCTCTTAT